>NZ_FR893386.1:0-2180 GCF_000435435.1 Alistipes sp. CAG:29
GTAGAGGGCGGCGGCCGACGCGCCTTTCAGCAGGGAGATCGAGGCGATGTCGTCGGGGTTGATCGTAGACATGGCGTCGCCGCCGTCGCGCTGGGCGCCCCAGTTGCTGTCGACCTGATCGGACGTGATGTTCATCATCAGGGGGACGCCGTCGACGACGACCAGCGGCTGGTTCGAGCCGTTGATCGACTTGTTACCGCGGAAGAGTATTTTCGACGATCCGCCCGCGCCCGTCGAGTTCGGGGTAATCTGCAGACCGGCGGCCTTGCCCTGCAGCGCGTTGATCATATTGACCGACTTGATGTCGGCCACGTCATCGCCGCCGACCGTTTCGGCAGCATAGGAGAGTGTTTTCGACTGACGTTCGATACCCATGGCAGTCACTACGACTGCGTTCAGCTGGTTGGCGGTCGTCGTCATCAGGATGTCCAGTGTCGTCTGACCTGTGTAGGTCACCTCGTAGGGGTCGTATCCTACGTAGGTTACTTGCAGTACGTCGCCGGGCTGCAACCCTTCCAGACGGAATTTGCCGTCCATGTCGGTTGTCGTTCCGCGCGTCGTGTTCTTCACAATCACCGTTGCTCCGAGAAGCGGCCCGGAGTCGTCTTTGATCAGGCCTTCAAGGGTGCTGCCCCCCCCCTCCTGCGCGTAGGAACGCAGAGCGGTAGCCGGCGCAATGAGGCAAAAGGACGTCATCAGAGCAAAGCAGATGAAAAGTGCTCGGTTGGTTAATTTCCTCATAAATAAGTGGGTTTTAGTTGAACAAGAGTAAAGATTCCGGAGTGACGCCGTATCTTTGGTTTGATAGAAAAAGCAGTGTTATAGCGGCATATTTTAATGTTAAAAAGTAGTGTTATGAAATCAAAGATAAATATATTTTAATTAAATATCAAATTATATATTAAAAAATAATACGTGAAGTTCAGTATGTCCATAATGATATTTCGATTGTTTATTTCATTATAAATATATTGAATTTCAGCAAAATACACAAATGTCTTTGTATAAATTTTACGCATGATTTATTCGTGTTATGTTAAAAATATTAACGGACGTTATACGGATAATCATATTTGCAAATTATTCTCGTTGTTATATTGAAAACCATCTCCGCTAATTGGTGAGGAGTACTCTGCGTTTTCCGATGGTTTACGCCTAACTTTTTACGCTTCGTGTCGGCACGAATTTCTTTCGACTGATCCTCGTCCTCGGTTTTTTGGCTATGGGCTGGATTTCGGCAGACACTTCGGCTTTAGGCTTCCGCCCCCGCCTTTTTGGAGGCACTACCTGCAGGCAGTCTATGGCTTTCAGCCGCTCGTATTCCTCGCGCAACTCGTCGATGATCCGTCGGTTGTTGCTTGCAATACAATCGCGCAGGAGTTTTACATCTTCGCGGCTGAATCCGTAATGTTTAATCGTTTCGCGCGTCAGTTCGAAGGGCGCGTTTTCCAGAACCGCCCGACGGCACAGGTAAGCCAACAAATGCGGATATTCCGTTACGAAAATTTCTACCGTCAGCTCCTTGCGGCTCGTAGCGCAGAAACGCTCCTCCCCGTTGAAAGGGTTCTCCATCAATTCCCATTCGGGAAACTTCGTGGCCCATTGCTCGCGAAAAAAATAGGCATTGAAATTAACCCGGAAAGAATCGATGCGGCTGTCGAAGTTTTCGTAATTGTCGTTAAACTCCGCAACTGAAAATGTCTTTTCGTCGGGATGGCTTTCTTCATCGTCCAGCGTAATCCAAAATACCGATTTCGGAGCACCGCACAAGATTGCATAGACAAAATGCGCCTTCTTTTTCAGATCATCGAAAAATTGCCGGATGTCGCTTTTGCGGATGTCGCAATCCAAACAGTCTTGAAGCAGATTCCCCAGCGTATAGGATTTTTGTGGCATGGTTCAGTAGTTATGGGTTTATAGAACAATTCTTAAACGTACGCAAAGGTTATAGGCACTTCGAGAATACAAAATAAAGGGACGACCGAATTGTAATTGCAATAAAATAACGATTGTCTGTTAACTAATCGTGGTTGGTCATCCCTTTTTCTATTAAAAAGACAATGCCAAATACGTTAGGCGATGGTTGTGTGACAGTGATGATGTAAGTCCGTATCGAGTTTCGGCATTGCATTTAACAAATATCTTAAATTATTGTGAGAATACAAAATATATCGTAAAAA
>NZ_FR893387.1:0-21345 GCF_000435435.1 Alistipes sp. CAG:29
TTTGGGTAGGGGGATGGGATCCGTACTCCCACCCCCCGTTTTTCGAATCTTTTCCGCCCATCATATAAACTGTCCCCGCGTGCCGGCAAGGAAACCGTGGCTGATGTAGCCGCCGTATCGTCGCATGCGGCGAAGCATTCGCATGTCCCCGTGTTCGTTCGACCCTTCGTTACCGGGCGAAGTTTTCTATTGTCGCCGCGCGGGTCATGGGGGCAGTTTGTCCGTCCGGTTGGGCTATGACGGGTTCTTCTGCACTATTGCAGGCTGTAAATGTAAATGTGTATGCCGCTGCTGCGACAACATACACGTTATCATTGTCTTTTTCATGGCTGTTGTTTGTTTCGGATGAAAAACCGCGCACCGCGAAAGTGGTGCGCGGACACTTTAATCACAACCTATTTCTTCTCATTTCGCGTAAAACATTAATTGCCATAGTCTTTCGAGTAGGTCTTTCCGGTGTGCGAAACGGTTTCCCCGAAAGCCTGGGCTGCTGCGTTAAACGACGAAAGGCGATAGGGCGACATCGGCAGGTTGAAGAAACAGATACCACGTGCATCGGCGTTCTTGGCCTGCGTTGTGCGAGATCTGATTGCGGTGTCCGAAAGCGGACTGGTCAGGTTTACGAACAGCGGCAGGTATTTGCCAGCCGCGAACGACGAATTGAACCCATAGCCGTTCAGCGAACCCTGGCAGCCCCAATCGAGATGGCTGATAGCCGTGGATGAGAGCGTACCTGTGTTACCCCAATCGAATACGCTGATCGACTTGTTGGTCTTGCCTGCCAGTGCGATAATCATGTTGCTGTACGAAGTGCTGTTAGCATAGGGATAGCCGCGGGTTCCGTACTCCGCCCACTCGTCGTCAAAATCGTAGCCGTCTACGATATTGTCGTAGGCAACCAGATCATCCGTGTAAGTACCGATTTGTGCTGCGGTAAGGTTGGCGAATCCGGCACCGGTGTGGTCGCCGAGGTTGCCCATGATGACCTTGATACCTTTTGCCTGGAGCGGCGCGATGTACTTGGCGGGATTTGCGAGGATTGCGGCGTTGTTCGGGTTGTTGTAGTTGTGGACATTGCCCGATGCGTCGCCGCGGATGTTGGATGCAAAGAGAATGACGTGCGTAAAGAACGGAGTGCCGTCCGACAGGAGATATTCTCCTGCGTTGAGCGGATTGACGTCGTTTACTTCGACGTAAACAACGCGGTAGAAGTTGCCGAGCGTTGCCGCGCGGGTCATCGGGCCGGCCTGATCGGTCGGGTCGTTTGCGATGGGTTCCTCGGCCTGCTGGCACGAGGTCATCAACAATGCGGATGCAGCGAACAAGGTGCAGGCTGCGAATAAGATTTGTTTTTTCATAAGGCAAATTTTAGTTAAAAGGTTGAGGTTTGAGAATTATAGGTTGTAGTTAAAGTGTTTTTTACCAGTCTTTAGTGAAATTGCCGTAATTTCGATCATCCCAGGTTACGTTTATCAGTAGTATCATTCCGTCGTATTCCCAATCCCAATCGGTAACTGCGTCTGCCACCATATTGAAAGCACTTTTGGGGCCTTCTTCATATCCTGCCGAGTTTGTCGGCATATCCCAGAATGCGAATACGTTCCCCGATTGGGTTTCGCGGTAGAGGGATTTAATAAGGGGAGTTAAAATGGGGTTTAGTTGTGCGCTTTCCTGCGTATTATTCGTTTTCAGCAGCGCGCCGCCGTATTTGGATTGCTCCAGCCCGGCGATGGGTTTGAGTTTCGCGCCGTCGGCATAGGCATCTACGACCTTATCGAAAATTCCCGACCAGGCATAGTCGATGTATTTTCCGGCTTCGATGCCGTCGTGTGCCGTAGCGAGCAGGTCGGTGCTCTCCGCGTCGCAGGCCACGGTGACGAGTTTGTCGTCGCCCAATGCTTCCTTTGTCGCCTTTATCAGTTTGGCGTAGGATGCGGGATTTACACCGGGCATACCGTCTTTGCCGTAGGACGCTTCGATGTCGAAGTAGTTTACGCCGTCCAACTTATATGTTTCCACGACATATTTAAGCTGGAAAACAAAATCAGCGGTCTGCTCGTCGGTCATATTGCAGAATCCAAGTCCCGTATTTCCGCCTGTGATGCAAATAAGCACCTTACGACTGCTTTTCTGCAAGGGCATGAGGTATTTGTCGCGGTTGCTCAAGACGTATTGCAGATCCGGTCCGATGTCGAGCATGGCCCGCCGTGTCGTCTTGTCGAATTTTAGCGCCGCGGGGCGGAGTACTTCGATATCGATCCACGTTTGGGTTATCGTATTGAAATCGGGGTCAAATGTTTCTGCATAAAATTTGGTTCCCATCAGCGGGTTCATTTCCTCGGTATTGACATATCCCACGATTTTGAAAGCATAGGCATCGAGCTGCGTTTCGGGTACGATCTCCCCGACCAGGATCCGGTAGTAGATTACCTGGTCTTTTTCGGACGGGGACATGTCGTTATTGGCAACGGTCGCCCGCAGGGGCAGCAGATAGGCGCCTTTTTCGACCCCTTCGCGGCTCAACGTGACGGTAAGAGCAGGAGAGGTTTTCTCTCCTCTCTTGACCGTCAGCGTTTTGCCTCCTTCGAAAGTCACATTTTCCAACGGAAACAGCGTCAGTTTTGCGTCACCTTGTTTGTCTTTGTTGTATTCGTCCACAAGCGTTGCGTCCGCATCGACCGTAACCGTTACGTCTGCGGCTGCGGGCTGGGTCAGTTGGTAGAACACGGCGTCTGTGGTCGTCTGTTCTTCGCTGAGTTTGAGTGCCGAAATCTGATCGGGCGTTTTTTCCCGGCGCAGCACTCCGCCGACGTTTGCAAGGTCGTCCTTGCCGGGAATATCCCCGGCCGTGCGGGTAAAGTCCTCGGCGTCGCACGCGGCCATCGCTGCGAGCGTAAGGCAAAGTGCCGAAGTGCGCAGCAGACCTGTTATTTTATTCATGTTTTTCATAGTTCAAGATTTACGGTTTATTCTTGCTTGTTGAGCTGCGGAATTTCCACCGAGGTATTCCATTTCAGATCGGTATGCGCTACGGCATCGTTTCCGTACTGCGACCAGTCTTTGATGATGTTTCCCGACCCCTCGTTGAATTTCCAATAAGCGCGTAATTCGGGCTTCTCGGCCGGGTTTTCCACGTCGTACATGTCGCGCCAGATGTCGGCCTGCGTACGTGCGACGGACCAGATGCGCACCTCTGAAATATCGCCGCAGAGCTGGCGGAAAGCGTCGTAGCTGTACCCGATGAAGAATTGCCGGGCGTCCGTTTCCGGGTCGGGGTCTATGGCCCGCAGTCCGAGGTTTATGACCTTTACGGTCGGCGCTACCTGCGTCTGGCTTTGGAGTTGTCCGTTTACGTAGATGCAGGCGATACCGGTTTCCAGGTCGTATGTGAAAGCGACATGATACCACTCCTCGAGCGACAGAAGTTTACCCTTGTTCTTTTCGGGGAATTTGCCCAGGCTTACGCCCGATCCGTCTACCTGGAGCTGGTCGGCATAGAAATTCGTGTCGCCGATACGCAGCAGCAGGTGTTGTTCCACACCCATGATCGTAGAGAGCTTTTCTTCGATGTAGGACGAAGTGGGACCTGCATAGTGGAAATCGTGAACGCGGACGATAGCTTCATAGGTTACGGCTGTCAGTCCATTTACGCAGTCGGCGGTTCCGGCTTTGTCGAACGCAGGCACGTCTATCCAGTTATCGGTGAGTACGGCGGCGGTCGTGATGGCCGAAGAACGGCGCACAAGATAATAGACGGTTTGGGAACCGGAGAGGGTCGAAAGTCCCCCCCCCGCTGAAACGATAGTTACCGGAAGCAACTGTGTTGCATCTATATCGAGCTGGTCGAGGTTCTTAAAATGGATGGTCAAAGGTTCCGATACGGATTTCCCGGCTTCTACGGTTGCCGTCCGTTCGGGGAACTCGTAGTAACTTTCATCGAGTACCGCATATTTCGTGTCGTGTTTGGCGTTGTAGGTGGCCGCGAGCGACGGGTCGATGCCAAATGTCACCTCGATATTCTCTTTTGCCGGGGAGATCAGCACGGCGGAGAGTTCGCGGTCGAGCTGCGTAACGGTCTTTTTAAAAGTTACGTTGTTGTCGCTTGACGTTTCGGCTACGTCGATGTATGCTGCGTTGTCGAACGGGTAACGGTTTTCATAATCCGATTCACACCCGGCCAGCAGGATAAAGGCAGCCGATACAAAATACAGATATGTTCTTCTCAATTTCATAAGGCGCATTATTTAGGGTTTGCCGGATTCAGCAGGCCGATGGCATGCTTGGTCTGTTTGTAATTTATGTAAGCGTCGTAGTAATCGTCCCCGATGTTGTAAATACCCAGCCCGGCTAACGGCCCCATTGTAATTACGCTTTTGGCGGCTTCGGCGATTGCGGGTTGCTGCACAAGGTTTTCATCCGTGAGTTTCCCGCCCGGCTCGGCCGTGATGATGATTTTTTCGAGCGCAATGCCGGCATAATCGGTCGCGTATGCAAGCTGGCTGCGGATATTGAACGTATTGACGGCATCCGTAGTCGTGAGTACGAAATAGGTGATGGCGTCGTGGCTCTCCTTTGCGATAAAGAGCGGGTTACCCTCCGCCATGAGGATTTTGCCGGTCAGGGACGACAGTTTGCTGACAATCGTTGCTGCGGCTTGGGTCGCCGCGGCATCCATAGCGCCGCCGTAACGTACCGTTACGCCGTCGAACTTATACCGGTTTACGTCCTCGATCACCTTGTCGAGATATGTTCCCAGCGCTACGGCGTCCGTAGATTCCGCGAGTGTGTTGTAATCTACGGTATAGAGGATTTTCGTGCCCTTGGCCTGCGCTTGGGGTATATCCTCGATGTCGTATTCGGTCAGGTTGCCGGCGTTTTCAAGTGCCACGATGTCGAGTGAATCGGGCAGTGAGCGCAGAAATGCCTTTTCCGAACCCGGTACGGCCGGGGCATTTGCCAGGCTTGCGTATACGACGTAGTGTTCGCTTGCCTTATACGCTTTGAGGGCTGCCAGATATGCGGCGTACTGCGCCTGATCTTGCTGGTCGGGTTTTATGATCTGCTGGTCTATCGGCTCGATGTCCGTGTCGCAGGCTGTGAAACAATAGGCCGCGGGAATGAGCAGCGCCAGAATCAGGTATTTTATAGTCTGTTTCATAGCTTCGGATTAATTTAAGGGTTTGCAGTCCCACCATGTGCGCGTGCCGCCGTTGTCGGGGCCGCCGAGCGAAGTTATCGCCGCTTCGACATTTGTGCGGTTCTCGGAATATTCCTCGGACGGGTAGGGAAGTCTGCGCATGCCGTATTTGGAATTCACCGTTCCGCCGGATTTATTGTCTTTGGCCGGCATCAGTTTCGGATAGCCCGTGCGCCGGTATTCCGCCCACGCTTCATTTCCGAGCGGAAAAATCGCAATCCATTTCTGGGTGATGATGCGTTCGAGGTTTTCTTCGAACTGTGCATCTTCTTTCCATTTGATCGTGATGCGGCTTTGCGGTAATGCGGTGTTGTTTTCGATAACGCCGAGAGGATCGGTGTAGGCTTCGGGGACGTTCGCTTCGTCGGCGATGTAATCCTCCGCACCGGCTACGCCGCGTTCCTCGAATGAAAGCCGTATGCCTTGTTCATAGAAATTCTGTGCCGATACCGCACTTCCCCAGCGCAGTTCATATTCGGAGCGCAGGAACGCGATTTCCGCGGCGTTCATCCATAAGATAGGGTCGGTGTCGGTAATGAGCATCGAGGAGCATGCCGTTACGGCCTTGGACTTGTTGGCCGGTGTCGTGCCGATGCGCAGGCCGTAATAGCCTTTCTCGGCGGCATCGCCCTCTCCGACGGTTCCCTGTGTGAACATCTTTGCCCGGCGCGGGTCTTTGTAGCCGTTCATGTAGCAGAGGATGTCGGCTCCGATGGCGTGATCCTGCCAACTGTTCCAAAGCAATGCCGTGCGGTTGAGTTCGGGCTGAAGCTTCGCATTGTCGGCATTCTCGGTGATGACCCCGTCGGCGATGGCTTCCGCGGCTTTGGCCTTTGCGGTCTGCTCGTCGATATAGGAAAGGCGCATCGCCATACGCAGTTTAAGCGAATTGGCGTATTTGATCCACTTTTTAAGGTCGCCGTTGTAAACCTGGTCGTATTCGCCGAAGGCTTCCGTACTCAAATCCCGGTTGCGCTCCAGCGCTTCCAGCGCGGCGTCCAGTTCTTTGAACATCTGCGTATATGCTTCCTGTTGCGTGTCATAGGGGACGGTCAGGCGTTCTTTTTTGTCCTCTACGATCTTGGAGTAGGGTATCGAGCCGTAAGCGTCGGTCAGGCGGTTCATAATCGCCACGCGCAGGACGTTGGCCAGGGCTACCGCCACTTCGTCGTCGGTTTTGTTGATGATGCCGCGGTAGGCGGGGTAAGTTTCGGTGATGACATCCACGAACGGCGCTTTGAGCCAGTCGGCGGTGGGATTGAACGTTGAGAATTTCGTTTCCCAGCTGTCTACCGTCGCTTCGACATATCCGCCGTAGCTGCCGCCTTCGAGTGCTTCGACAAATTGGTATAGGTGTTCTTCCGAGGGGATCACCATATTTTGCAGTTTGGTGAGTTTCGACCCCACGAGGTAGTTGTCGCGTTCCAGTTCGTCGTCTGTCGCTTCGTTCGGATTACGGTTGTAATCTTCGAAGTTGTCAAGGCATCCCGTCGATGCGCTTACTACTGCGATAAGAGCAACGGCACGAATTATTGTCTTTATTTTGTTCATAGCCGTTAGAATTTAATGTTAATATTGAATCCCAGGTTACGTGTCGAGGGCATCATGAAATAGTCCATTCCCTGATAGAAATTGTTTGTCGATGCCACGGCTTCGGGGTCGAACGGCGCTTTACAATACATCATCCACAAGTTGCGGCCTACGAACGATACGGTGATCGAACATACGTTGTGCAGCCATTTGCGGGGAATCGTGTACCCCAGCGAAAGTTCCTGGAGCCGGACATTGGTTGCCGAATAGGTGTAATACTGGGGTATTCCGCCCTGCGATGCTATGGCCGTATACCAGGTTTCCGGGTTTACCAGGCTGCGGCCGTTTACCAAAGCACCCCCGGCATCGCGCGCGGCAGCCGTTGCTTCGGACACGCCGAATAGATCCATGTTGGCTTGCGTGAGTGAATTGACGATGCCGCCGATGCGTGCCGTCACGAGGAATCCGAGGTTCAGGTTTTTCCACGATACGCTGTTGCGCCATGCGAGGTTATAGTCCGGGAATACGGAACCGAGTTTCATGTCGGGCAGGTTGTCCTCTACGACGACGTTGCCGCCCTCGTCGATCTCGATGTTGCCTTTGTCGTCGCGCCGCAGGTCGGTCGTGGAATAAAGGTCGCCCATCGAACCGCCCTCTTTGAGAATAAATTTCGCACGCCCCAGTTTACTGATCTGGAGTCTGTTCATGGTGATCGTTTCCTCGGTGATCGGGTTGTACCACTCCTTGCAAAGTTCGATGATCTTGTTTTTGTTCCAGGAGAAAGTAAACTGCGAGTTCCAATTCCAGTTTTTCCATTGGTGGTCGTATCCCAGGCTTGCCTCGACACCCGTATTGCGCACGTGTCCGGTCTGAATATAGATGTCGGAGTAGCCGGACGATGCGGACAGATTCGGATTGAAAGTCTGGTTATAGGTGTCGGCGCGATACCACGATGCCGAGAGTGTGAATCCATGCAGGAACCGGGCGTCGAAACCTAATTCCCAGGTTTTCGTCCGCTCCGGGTAAAGCTGCCCGATAGGGTAGTTCGATTTGTCGTCCCAGCCGGAAATGGTGTCGTCGTAAGGGTGTGTGGCGATTGTCAGTTCCCGCGGAAAGGGGTTTGCTACCGAAGCCCACGAAGCACGGATTTTCAGGTAGTTGAACTTCTCCGGGAAATTGAATGTACTGCTGGGCAGCCACGATACGCCGACCGAGGGGTAGAAAAACGACTTTTGGGGTGAGTTGGCAAGTTGCGACGCCCAGTCGTTACGTCCGGTCGTCGTTACGAACAGTTGCGACTTCCAGCCCAGTTCCAGGGAGTAGAAAAACGACTGCGTTTGTTCGTGCCAGCCGGTTTTCGGCGTTTTCTTCTGGCTCTTGTCGAGGTTCACGACATTGAAGATGTTGGGAGCGCCGGCAATGGGGCCATATACCGAGAGTTCGTCGAAGCGGTTGTCTTTGATCGACGCGCCGATATGTGCGTCGAGCGAGAATTTCTCTTTGAACGTCTTGCTGAGGTTGAGCATTACGTCGCCGTAGGTCTGTCGTTCTTCGCCGCGGGTTTCGGTATATTTACCTTTTTTGCTGTTCTCCAGCAGCGTGGGGTTCGATGTGGCGTACAGTTTTTCCGTATATAAACTGTTGGTGTTATCGACGCGGATACGTCCTGCGACATTCATCCAGTCGGTGATTTTATAGGTAATGCCGCCTGTGAACATATAGCGCTTACGGCTGTTTTCGCGGGGGTTGCGGTAGGCGATCCAATAGGGATTCTGCATGCGCAGGTCGCCGCCCTCGCCCTGCGGCCAGAACTGTTCATAGATTTTGCGTGCGGGGTTCCAGCGCTCGAATGCCTTTACGAGCGAAAAATCATCGCCGCGGGGAAAGAGATAAGCCGATACGAGCGGGTTTGAGTACACGCCCTGGTTTATCATGTTGCGGTCTTTCTGGATGATGTAGCTGCCGCTTACGTCCAGTGTCAAACGGTCGTTCAGCAGGTTCGACGTGTTGCGGAATGTAAAGTTATAACGATTATACTTGTTGTTGGGGATCAGTCCTTTGGAGTTTACCGCTGCGGTCGAGAAATAGATTTGGTTTTTCTCCGTACCCCCGGACAGTGTTACGGAGTTCGTCAGGATGTGACCTGTTTGCAGGAAATCTTCGGGCGAGTAGTTGTAACGTGCCGCCTGGTTGAGCGGTGCGCCCCAGCTGTGGATCGTCGAACCGCTGGCTTTGCCTTTACGCCCCGTGCCGTAGCGGGTCTGGAAATCCGGCAGGCGCAGCGGGTTCATAAATTCCGTGTTACTCGAAACCTGTATCTGTGTTGCTCCGGCCTTACCTTTCTTGGTGGTAATGAGCATTGCACCGTTCGCGGCGTCGGAACCGTACAATGCCGCGGCTGCGGCTCCGGTCATAACGGATATGGATTCGATGTCGTCGGGGTTCATGTCGGCGATGGATTCCGTTGTGCCGCGTGATCCGAATTCCATGCTGCCATCGCTGGTGAAGTTGTGCATGGGAATACCGTCGATTACATAAAGTACGTTCGAGGTCTGCATAATCGACTTCATACCGCGCATAATGACTTTGGCCGAACCGCCCACACCGGACGAACTGGTGTTGATAACGGCTCCGGCGACTTTACCTGCGAGGCTGTTTACGAAGTTTGCGGATTTCACGGTCGTCACGGCTTCGGACTTCACTTGCTGCACGGTGTAGGCCAGCGCCTTTTCCGAGCGTTTGATACCCAGGGCCGTGATCACCACGTCTTCAATCTGCTCGGCTGCTTCGTTGAGTGTTATGGTAAAAAAGGTTTGTGTGCCGATTTTTACTGTTACGGGGTCGTAGCCGATGAAATTGATATACAATTCGGCGGTTTCCACAGGTGCGGGGACTTGGAGCGAGAAAGCGCCGTCAAGTCCGGAACTTTCGCCGATGGTCGTTCCCTTTACGACCACCGATGCCCCGACAACGGGTGTCCCTTTGGTGTCGCGCACGACACCGCTGACCTTTGTGGAACCGTTGTTTGCGGTTTTCTTGTCCGGGGCTGCGGAAAGATAAATGTTCTGCTGGTAGATTTTGTACTCGGTATCCGTTCCGGCGACCATTGCCTGCAAAGCGGTATCGAGCGGTTTATCGGCGACATTGATACTGATGGTTCTGTTAATGTCTACGCCTTTATTTACGATGAAGAAATAGCTGGTCTGTTTTTCTATTTCATTCATAACCTGCTCCATGCGAACATTGTCCATCTGCAATGTTACTTTCGCGGTCTGGGCATACGCTCCCCATGCGGAGAACGTGGAGCAAATCATGAATAGAAAAGTAAACCAGCATTTAATTTGCTGAATAAATTTATTATTCATAGATTTGTAGATTAGTGGTTGTTAGATTGGTTCAAATTCTATTAGCCGCTATGCCTGCGGGTGGTTGCTACACCTGCGGGCTTTTTTTGCGACTTTGAAAATTCATAGTCTTATCTCATAGGCATTGTAGGTTTTTGTTAGATAATCTCGTCATAGTTATTTTATGTGGATTACATTGTTTTCGTCTTTCTCATATTGGAACGGGGTTATTTTCTGCAAGGCCCTTAGCGCATAGTCCAGCCCCATATTGACGGGGATTTTTCCGCGGATAACGTCGATCTGCGGAAGTTCGGCCGTTTGGATCTGGATTTTCACACCGTATGTTTTCTCCATTTTGGCGATGATGTCGGCAAACGGGTGTCCAACGAGATTCAGAATACCCTCCGTCCATAAATAGTCGTCCGTATTCTCAATCCTGGTCAATACCAGACGATTCCCGTTTAGGCATACCTTTTCGTTCGGGTCTAATATAATCTGGTCGCCGCTTGCCAGTTTGTTGGTTACTTTGACTTTTCCCCTCAATAATGCAGTCGTGAAGTCGTGTGTCAGTTCGTCTGCCGTTACGTTGAATTTCGTACCCAGCACTTCCACGTCGCAGGCGAAAGTTTCCACGATGAAGGGACGGGCGGCATCATGCTCTACGTTGAACATGGCCTCGCCGGAGAGTTTCACACGGCGATTCCTATTGAACCGTATCGGATATTCCAGTTTTGCCCCGCTGTTCAGGCAAACGCTGGTTCCGTCCTGGAGTGTAATGTCTATACGTTGTCCTGCCGGTGCGGCAACGGACAGATATTGTTTTGCGGTATCTTCGATAATGACGGTTCTGGAAGCGTACCAACTGCCAGCGACCAATAGTAATACTGCGGCAGCCTGGGTACAGATACGAATAAAGCGCTGGCGATACCATTTCAGGCGTCTGGTCGGCAGGTGCAGATGGGGGTGGTGCGGATAAGGGACATTTGCGATAAGTGCGTCCTGCATAGACCATAATGCATTTAGTTCTTTCTGGTTGTTGGGGTTGGCATCGAGCCAGTCTACAATCGTTTTTTCTTCCTGCTCGGAAGTTTGGCCGTTTATGTACTTATATAATAATTCTTTGTCCATTTTTTTACATAGTGTGGCGAGTGCATTATGAATTTGGGCAGCCCGCAGCGAATCCATAATTTTTCCCTTGGTAATTTTTCCCGATAACGAAATTATGCTTTGTCTGTTTACGATTATATGGTGCGTGGGCGCACGACATTTACATCGAAAAAGTGCGTTTTTCGTTAAATAAATTTTCTTAATAAAATGGTAATTTTTTTAATTATCGTATAACGCTGGAATACAGGACGATAATTAAAATGATGAGATAGTCGTTCAGTGCGATTCGCATGATGGCCAAAGCCCGTTGGATATTGGCTGTGACGTTGCGCACATTGATTCCTGTAATTTCGGCGATTTCTTGGTAAGTCTTGCCCTCGAAGCGGTTGTAAAGGAAGATTTGCCGCATGGGTTCGGGCATTTTGTTGATCTGGCTTTCGATGATGGATTTTATTTCCGCCGTAAAGGATGCTTCGGGGTTGGTACTTTCCAAAACGGTGATTTTGGCTTTGATGCTGCGGTAAGCCGTCGTATGTATTTGTTGCTGGATTTTGAGTCTGTTTTTCTGGTTGCGCAGCCATTCAAGACAGCCATGTTTCACGGATCCTAAAATATATGCCTGGATAGTCGTAGTAATATTCAGCTTGTCCTTGTTTTCCCAAAAATAAAGGAAGCTGTCGGTAACGATGTCCTCCGCGGCCATATTGTTGCGGATGTATGACCGGGCGATAATGATAAAACGAGGCTTATACTCGGAGTATAATCGTTCGAAATCTTCGAGCGTGATATGTTTATCCAGTTCTGACATACGTGTAGATTGATTCAAAGGTAAACTTTTTTATCAAAATTCAAAAATTTATAGAATGTCTGTTGATATTGGGCGATGTGAAATACCGGGCTTATTCTTTCATGCGGAACGAACCGGAGAAAAGGAGGAGGTCAAATCATATCGTTATGGACACTTTCGGTCAGACGCGTCGAGTCCGAAAGTGAAACATAAAAAAAGCACATGAATGAGTAAGGCATCAAGGGAGATTATAAAACATTATAAGAAGAAGTGTGCGAGGAAAAAATCAATAAAATTCAGGCAAGTTCGTGTTAATGAGATTGAAATGATCTCGCTGGCTTTTTATTACTCTCGTGCAAGACAGCAAACAAAAAAAAGACAACTGATTGATCATCAATTGTCTTTTTCTTTTAGTTGTGCCCAGGACAAGACTCGAACTTGCACGAACGTAATTGTTCACTACCCCCTCAAAGTAGCGTGTCTACCAATTTCACCACCTGGGCATTGTACGTATCCTTTCGGATTTCGGGTGTGCAAATATAGGGCATAAATTTTAATCCGCCAAATTTTTTCTCCATGTAATATGGATTATTCTTCCGGCAGCGGCGTCGTGGCGACGCAAACCGCCGTGCTCTACCTGCCGCGGGGGCGGTGTCGATGTCTGCGCAGGTGCCTGTGCTTGGTGGTAAAGGCGGCGGAAGCGGTTGGGGCGGAGACCTTAGCGGGTTCATTTGCCAGGCCGATACGGCGGCGGAGCTGTGGCCGAGGTCGTGGCGGAACCGCCGGGCGTGTGTTACGTGCGCCGGTGCCAGGTTAAGAAAAGAGGGGCTGTCTAACAAGTCCCGAAAATCGAAAATCACCCCTGTCAGAATAAACTCCGGCAGGGGTGAAATCGTTAAAATTGGACTTGTTAGACAGCCCCCTCGATTTAGGACGGTCTTCCGTTACTCCTTCGAAGCCGGCAGGAATACGATCATGCCGCTCGGGCGGTTCGATAAGTCGGGCAATGCGATGTCCGTTGCCGGACGTACACCCGGCGCGGTGCTGCGCGTGCCCGATACGCTTACCGATTTCTGTCCCGTGATCTGGCTCAGGGCCGCTGCCAGCATCGGCTCGCTCCGGTCGCCGTAATCTTTCAATTCCCCGTCCCATTCCTCGCACGCGGTGTCGACCGCCAGTCCGTTCTTGTCGACGGTCACCTGCTTGGCGTTGTAGCCCTGGAACGATATCGGGGCCAGTTCGTAGCTGTAATTGCCTACGGTGAATTTGCTGACCTCCATGCCGACGTTCTTGCCGTTGGTCTTTTCGCCGATGAGCTTCACCGTGAAGCCGTCCAACCCGCGCAGCGTATTGATGACGGCTTCGCTCGACGAGGCCGTGTTGCCCGTGACGAGCACGTACAGCCGGGTCATGTTCAGCGCATAATTCCGCAGGTCGACGCCATAATAGTCGCCGTAATAGAATTCGTCGAAGAATTTTTTTGCCGCCGTGTCGTACTCCTTGCCGGTCTCCCTCGCCGTTTTTTCGACCGTGGCCATGCGGCTGTCGTTGTACCGGTAATATTCGTAGACCTTGCCCTGGCAGGCTGCGCCGGCGATGCAGGTGGAAAGCATGTTCGACGAGATGACGTGCCCGCCGCCGTTGTTGCGCAGGTCGAGCACCATGTCGGTAATGTTCCCGTCCTTGAGTTTCTTGACGGCCGCGAGCAGTTCGTCGTCATAGGCCGCGTCGAAGCTGTCGTAGACCAGGTAGCCGATCCTATGCGCACCGGAGGTGATTACTTCGCTGTGGATTACCGGATTGGGGTATATTTCGCGTGCTGTGAGCGATACGGGCTGCGCGCCCTGCTTGTTTTCGGTGAGCTTGACCGTGCTTGCGCCTCCCGGGGCTATTAACGTGCCGTAGACCGAATTCAGGTTTGCGGCAGTGATGGCCGCGCCGTTGTACTGGGCGAAGAACGTGCCCCGCCGGAACCCTGCTTCCGATGCCGGGGAGTCCGGGTAGACCGACGTGACGACCAGCCCGTATTCTCCCGTAGGTTGGTTGTTGCCGTCCACAAACCTCACGCCCATCAGGCCCGCGATGCCGAAGCCGTACTCCTTTTCCTTTACGACCCCGTGGCTTACGCCGCGCGTCGTCCCGGCGACGGCCTTCGTGAGGGGCGTCCGCATCAGGTAGGAGTAAACCGAGTAGCTGCCGTTGCTCTGCCGTTTTTTGTCGAGGTCGTTGGTCGTCATCTCCAGCAGCGTGCGTTTCAGGAAATTGTCGCTGGAACTGATGTAATCCAGCGAGAGGTCGCGCGACATCTGCTGGTATTCGCCGTTCCACAGGTAGTAATACTCCAGGATCTTGTCTACCTGTTTGTTGAGCTCGGTGTCTGCGCCCGTGCCGCCGCTGCTGCTCCCGAGCTGGGTGATGGCGAACTGCGCCGCCCTCGCGTAGCCGCTCACCTGTACGGTGATGTTCGCGCTGCGCGTGCTGCCGGTCTCGTTGGCTTCGACCGAGATGTTGAGCTGCCGGTCGCTGCCCTTGTCGCCCGACGAGGTGAGTATCTTGCACCATTCCGGTTTGTCGCTCTGCGCCACCCAGTTGGCGGAGGCCTTGAACGTGTATTTCTTGGTCGTGCGGTCGGCGCCCACCGTTTCCGATGCTTTCCACGACGAGCCGGTTATGCCCGTCGTGTCGTTGTTTTTCGTGTCGTCATCGCCGCAGGATACTGCTGCCATGCCGAACAGGAGGACGGCGAACCATGTGTAGAGGATTGTTTTCATAGAGGCTGATTTTGTTATGCGGGCTAAATATAGTGTTTTTTTCGTGAATTACTCCTATTTGCGGCGGCTGAAATCCATTTCGCCGAACAGGTATCCCGCCCCGCCGATGCGGTCGATGACGAACAGCACGTATCGGACGTCGACGGCGATGTTGCGGCAGATCGTTTCGTCGAACGCCACGTCGCTCATCGTCGAGCGCCATGTGCGGTCGAAATTCAACCCCACCAGTTCGCCCCTGCCGTTGATGATCGGCGAACCGGAGTTGCCGCCCGTCGTGTGGTTGGTGGCCAGGAAGCAGACGGGTACCGTCCTGCGGCCGTCGATCGTCGTCGCCCAGCGTCCGTAGTCCTTCGTGGCGTAGAGCTCGCGCAGCGCCTGCGGGATGTCGTAGTCGTAAATCTCGGGGTTGTCCTTGGCGATGATGCCGTCGAGGGTGGTCTGAGGCTTGTGGTATTCGCCGTCGGCATATTCGTAGCCCCCGACATGGCCGTAGGCCACGCGCAGCGTGAGGTTGGCATCGGGGTAGAAGGCCCGCAGGGTGTCCCACTCGCGCAGCCCCTTGATGTAGGTCGTGTAGAGTTCGTTGAGGCGTCCGCTGTTGAGGTTGCGCAGCGACTTGGTGCCCAGCATCCAGTCGATGTGGCCGAGTATGCGTTCGGTGTCCTTGTGCAGGGCGTGCACCGCCGTGGTGTCGGCGCCCTCCCGCCACAGCGTGTCGAATACCTCGCCGGCGTAGGCTTCGGGCGACCCGCTGGCGGCGACGCCGGCCAGGAATGCCGGAATCTGGTACTGCACGGGGCAGCGGCGGGCATACTGGCCGAAAAGCCATTCGAAGAGCGCCCGTTCCGTCTGCTCGCGCCGTGCGAAGGCGGCTTCGGCACGCTCTTCAGGGGTGTAGCGCTCGGGCAGCGCGCCGAGCGTTTCGCGTGTGATCTCGCGGGCGAAATAGGCGTCCGCGATGCGGGCGTATTCGGCTTTGAGGTCGGCGACGACGCTGCGGTATTCGGGTTTGTCCTGCGCCCAGGCGGCGAATTCCTGCTCATAGGCGCGTTTCGAGGCCACGGTGCCCAGGCGGCCGATGCCCAGCGCCTCGCCCTGCCATTTCTTCCATGCGTTGGCGATCGAGGCGTGTTTGGCGGCGTAATGGATGCGCAGCGCCGGGTCGCTCTCCTGTGCCGCGGAGATGATGTCGAGGCGCCCCGTGCGGATGGCGATTTTGGCCGGGTCGGAGCGCTCGGCGATGTAAGCCACGGCGTCCGAGAGGATGTACTCCTGCGTATTGCCGGGGAAGCCGTAGATCATCGTGAAATCCCCCTCTTCGACCCCGGCGGTCGAGATGGTGAAATGCCGCTTGGGGCGGTAGGGAACATTCTCGGGCGAGTAGGCGGCGGGCTTGTTGTCCTTGCCGGCGTAGATGCGGAAGAGCGAGAAGTCGCCCGTGTGGCGGGGCCATATCCAGTTGTCGGTGTCGCCGCCGAACTTGCCGATCGACGAGGGCGGCGCGCCGACCAGGCGTACGTCGTCGAACTGCTCGTAGATGAACAGGAACTGCTGGTTGCCGTAGTACATCTGCTCGACCGAGGCCTTGTAGCCCTTGCCTTCGGCCTCGGCCCGGCGGATGATTTCGGCCTTCGTTTCGCCCGCAGCGATGCGGTCGGTGACCTCTTCCATGCGGACGAGGAAGCGTACGTTGAGCTCCTTGTTGGGCAGTTCCTCCCGGCGCGACATGGCCCAGAAGCCGTTGGTCAGGTAGTCGTGTTCGACGCTCGAATGCGCCTGTATGGCGTCGTAGCCGCAGTGGTGGTTGGTGAGCAGCAGCCCTTCGGACGAAATCAGTTCGCCCGTGCAGCCGCCGTTGAACAGCACCACGGCATCCTTCATCGAGGCTTTGTTGATCGAGTAGATGTCTTCGGCCGTGAGGCGGAATCCTTTGGCGCGCATGTCGTCGATGCGCTGCGAGATGAGGCTCGGGAGCCACATGCCCTCGTCGGCGGAGGCCGCCAGCGCGAGGAGCGTACAGAACAGGGTAAGTAGCGTGCGTTTCATTTATTTGAGGAATTTGTCGAGTTCGGTGTATACTTTCTGGATCGGGAGCCCCATCACGTTGTAGAACGAGCCGTTGATCTTTTCGATGGCGGCGTAGCCGATCCACTCCTGGATGCCGTACGAGCCGGCCTTGTCGTAGGGACGGCAGGCGTCGAGGTAATAGGCGATCTCCTCGTCCGCGAGCGGGCGGAACCACACGCTGCTCTTGGCGGCGAAGGTGTGCGTCCGCCCGGGGGTGCGCAGCGTGACGCCCGAGACCACCGTGTGCCGGCGCCCCGAGAGGCGGCGGAGCATCTGCGCGGCCTCTTCGCGGCCGAGGGGCTTGCCGAGCACCTCGCCGTCGGAGACCACCACCGTGTCGGCCGTCAGCAGGATTTCATTCGGGGCCAGCGCCGCCGGGTAGGCTTCGCTTTTGAGCCGCGAGAGGTAGAGCGGCACCTCTTCGCCGGGCATGCCGGCGGGGTAGACCTCCTCGCATTCGTATTTGGGGGCGAGTTCGTACGGGAGCCCGCAGCCCGTCATCAGTTCCCGTCGGCGCGGCGACTGCGATGCCAGCAGCAGGCGGTAAGGCTTGAGTTTGTCTTTGAGCAACATGGTTATAGCGTGTTTTTAGTTTTCATGTGTCTTCGTTCCCGTTCCGCCCCGGGTCAGCGGATGTCGAAGTTGAGCAGTTCGCGGCCTTCGAGCACGGCGCGCAGGTTGTCGCCCGGGCGTACGGGCCCCACGCCGGCCGGCGTGCCCGTGTAGAGCAGGTCGCCCATGCGCAGCGTCATGTACTGCGACACCGAGGCGATGATCCGGTCGACAGAGAAGAGCATCCCGGATGTGTCGCCCCGCTGGCGCGTCTGCCCGTTTACCTCCAGCGTGAAGTGCAGGGACTGCACGTCGCCGCCCAGCTCCTGCAAAGGTACGAATCGGGGCGAGAGGGCCGCCGAGCGGTCGAACGCCTTGCAGCGCTCCCACGGCAGCCCCTCGGCGATGGCCTGCCGTTGCAGGTCGCGGGCCGTGAAGTCGATGCCCAGTCCCACCTGGTCGTAATAGCGGTGCGCGAAACGTTCGGCGATGCCCTTGCCTACGCGGTTGATGCGTACGACCAGCTCGCATTCGTAGTGTACCTCCTGCGAGAAGGCGGGGATGTAGAACGGGTCGTTGTTGCGCAGCAGCGCCGTGTCGGGCTTGAGGAACCAGGTAGGCTCCGGCGGGCACGGCGTGCCGCCGCCGACTTGGCGGTCGAGCTCCTCGGCGTGTGCGGCGTAGTTGCGTGCTATGCAGATGATTTTCATGGCGTTGTCTTTCGTTATTTTCAGTTGTGGTCGTACCGTTGTGCCCGAACGAGCATCCAAACGACGTAAGGCAGCAGGTAAATTACGTAAATCACTGCCAGCGTGTCCGTCTGGTCGGTTAGTTCCAGGACGACCGTAAATAGGATCCATAAAGCTCCCATAATCACGAGGTGGCGCCGCATGAACGAAGACAAGCCCCCGATGTCGACGTTTTTCTTCTTTGCGGGCGGCATGGTGTTGTAGCCCGCGATCAGCATCGGGAACCGCTTTACCAGCAGGCCGACGACGATCAGCAGTACGCCGCCGAGCAGGAGTATCGTGAAATCGTCCATAACTTTTGGTTATTTCGTTTCCGGTGCGCGCAATTCTGCGACCATCCGGGCGGCGAAACGGTCGCTGGCGCCCGGCCCCCCGATAACCGTACGTAATTCGGCGAAGTCGGCGAGCATCCGTCCGCGTTTCTCCCCGCCTGCGACGATCGCCCGCAGCTCGCGTTCGGCGCGCGTGGTGTCGAGGTCGGACTGGATGACCTCGGCGACCGCCTCGCGCCCGAGGTTGAGGTTAACGAGCGACACCCAGGGTACTTTCAGTACATAGGGCCGGAGCCTGACCTGGAACCAAAGCGTGCGGTAGACCACCACTTCGGGGATGCCCAGCAACGCCGTTTCGAGCGTTGCCGTCCCGGACGTTACCACGGCGGCTTCGGCCGCGGCGAGCGTCTCGTAGGTCTGGTCGCAGACGTAACGGATGCCGCTGCCGGCCATATACTGTTCGTAGAGCGCGCGGTCGAGCCATGCCACGCCCGCCACGACGAACTGGTGCCCCGGGAATTTGCGCGACAGGTCGGCCATCAGCGGCAGGTTGTCGCGGATCTCGCCCCGGCGGCTGCCGGCCAGCAGGGCGATGATCGGCCTGCGGTCGAGCCCGTGCCGGCGGCGGAACTCGTCGGGCGAGGGGAGCGAGGTGCGCCGGGCCTCGATGGCGTCTACGAGCGGGTTGCCTTCGAAAATCGGTTCGACGCCGTGCCTGGGGAAGTAGCCGCATTCGAAGGGGAAGATGACGAACAGCCTGTCGACCCAGCGGCGGATGGCCTTCACGCGCCACTCGCGCCATGCCCAGACCTTCGGGGCGATGTAATAGAAGGTGCGGATGCCGTGCTCTTTGGCCCAGCGCGCCATCTTCATGTTGAAGCCGGGGTAGTCGACCAGGATCAGCACGTCGGGGGCGAATGCCGCGACGTCGGCCCGGCATTCGCGCATCTGCCGTTTGATCGTCCTCAGGTTTTTCAGCACCTGCACGATGCCGAAGAACGAGGTTTCGCGGTAGTGCTTGGCCAGGTTCGCCTCGCCGCCCGCCGCGGCCATCAGGTCGCCGCCCCAGAAGCGCAGCCGTGCTTCGGGATCGGCTTTGAGGAGTCCTTTTATCAGATTCGAGCCGTGCAGGTCGCCCGAGGGCTCGCCGGCGATGAGGTAGTATTTCATTGCGTTGCGTTTAGCGGTAGGGTTTGTAATTCAGCGGGGGTATCCAGGAATCCGAGCAGGGTGTCGCACTGCGGGATGCCGTAGCCCGTTTCGAGGTCGGGCGCTGCGCTGCGGGTGCCCGAAGCGTGCAGCAGGCGGATCAGCTCGCGGCGTTCCATCGGCCTGTACCCCATGAGGACGGCGCACAGCCCCGTGACCACGGGCGTCGAGAACGACGTGCCGTTCGGGGAGTCGTACACCACCAGGTCGGGCTTGACGGGGTGCGGGTAGTAGCCGGTGCCGCTCTTGCCCGAACGCCCCGTGCCTTCGGAGTCGGCCGCGCCGACCGTGACGGCCTCGGCGACATCCCCGGGGAACGAGATGTGGCGCCATTTGTTTTTCCCCTCGTTGCCGGCGCTTTGTACGACGACCATGTGCGGGTGCGCATCGAGCAGGCTGTCGAGAAAACGCGAGCAGAGCGCCGTGCGGCCGTCGAGCATCTGCGGCGTATAGCCGTCGAAATCGTCGAATACGGTATAGCCCAGCGAGATGTTGACCACGTCGACCTGCCGCTGTGCGAGCCAGGCCAGGGCCCGGCACAGGCGGCGTTCGTCCTCGCGCGGCTCGCCGTGCTCGAGGTCGGATTTCACCAGGTAGTAGTCGGCTTTGCAGGCCAGCCCCAGCAGGGTGTCGTTGGAGAAGCCCCCGATGTTCCGTGTGACCCGGGTGCCGTGGTCGCAGTCGTCGCGGAAGAATCCCGTCGTGTCGCCGTCCGTCAGGTCGAGGTAGTCCGCGACACGGAGACGGCGCGTGAAACGGTCGTCGCGCAGCCCGCCGAAACCGGCGTCGACCACCCCGATGCGGATGCCCTCGCCCCGGGGTGCGAGCGAATCGAACCGCGGCCCCATCATCTGCCCGATGGCATGCGAATAGGTGTGTGCGTAGCAGGAAGTATAGCTGCGCCTGACCTCCCGTACGATGTCGTAGATGCCGTAGGCGGCGAGCAGCAGGACGGCACCCCAGACGATGAGCGAAGTCTTCCGTTTCATGGCATTCGCTTATTCGCCGAGCAGGTCGGGCCGCAGCTGCCGGGTGCGTTCGAGGGACTGTTCGTCCTGCCACCGGGCGATCTGGGCGAAGTTGCCCGAGAGCAGCACGTCGGGAACCCTCCAGCCGCGGAACTCGGCCGGGCGCGTGTAGACCGGCGGCGCCAGCAGGTTGTCCTGGAACGAGTCGGTGAGCGCCGAGGCTTCGTCGCCGATGGCGCCCGGGATGATACGCACGACCGAGTCGGCGATGATGCAGGCCGCCAGTTCGCCGCCCGTGAGCACGTAGTCGCCGATCGAGATTTCGCGTGTGACGAGGTGTTCGCGGATGCGGTGGTCGATGCCTTTGTAGTGGCCGCAGAGGATGATGATGTTTTCGAGCGTCGAGAGGCGGTTGGCCTCGTGCTGGTCGTAGCGTATGCCGTCGGGCGAGGTGTAGATGATCTCGTCGTAGTGCCTCTCGGACTGGAGTTTCTCGACCAGCTCGAAAACCGGTTCGCACTTCAGAACCATGCCCGCCTCGCCGCCGAAGGGGTAGTCGTCGGTGGTCTTGCGGCGGTCGTGGGCGTAGTCGTGGAGGTTGTGGACGACGATCCGGACGAGCCCCTTCTCCTGCGCACGGTGCAGGATCGACTCGTTGAGGGGCGAGGTCAGCAGTTCGGGTACGACGGTGAGGATGTCAATGCGCATGTCTGAATATGATGTCTTTGGTCGTGTCGGGTGCAAGGGGTATTTCTCGGCCCCGGTCGAGGGTGAAGCCCGCGTAGCCGAGCG
>NZ_FR893388.1:0-11985 GCF_000435435.1 Alistipes sp. CAG:29
TTCCGCATTTTTTAATATAGTTCGTAATTCGGGGTTTTAGGTTATGACAAATATAACCTTTTATTCCTTTGCGCAACTATTTCCGCACAAGTATTTTACGGCCCGCCGGCAAATAAAAGGGGGCTGCACCCTGCGGCGCAGCCCCCTCCTCATTAACCCCTGCCCGTTACTTTTCGATCAGCGAAATCGAGCGCTGGATGAAATCCGTCAGGCTCTTGCCCTTGAGCATCCCGTTGGTCAGCAACGCCAGGTCGATGATCTGCTTCACGAGCTTGTTTTCACCGCCGATCTCGCGCAGCCGCTCATTGCGCTCATCGCGCAGCGTGACGACCTTCTTCGACAACTCCTCGCGCATGGCCTTTTCCTCTGCGGTAAGCTCTTCCTCCTTCTTGCCCTTGGTAACCTCCTCGAAGCGGTTCTCCTCGGCCACGGCCGCGTCGATCTTCTTGGTAATGGACTTCAGCTTGTCGCCATAGGCCTTCTCGGCATCGGAGAGGATGTCCGCGACGATGGGGTGGTTGCCGTTCACCGCGATGGTGAAGTTGTCGGGCATCTGCCCGTAGAACTGGCTCATGCCCCCGCCGCCCGCTGCGGCCATCTCCTTCATACGGCGCATGAATTCGTTCTGCGTAATCACCACGGGCGCTTCGTCGGGCGACATCGCCTCGAACGAAATGTTGTAGTGTATCTTGTCGTCCTTGGGCATCTGGCTTTCGAAGACCGGGCGCAACAACTCCTGCTGCGCTTCGGTGAGCGACATCTTGATGTTGTCCTCCTTCTGGATGAGCTTGTCGATCACGTCGCTGTCCACACGCACGAAACGCGTCTCCTTGTTTTTCGACTCGTACCAGTTGACGTAGTGGTTGTCCAGCTGGCCGTCCATCAGCAGCACGTCGTAGCCCTTGCCCCTGGCGGCTTCGAGGAACGTGTGTTTTTCCACGGGGTCGTCCACATAGAGCAGCACGACGGTCTTGTTCTTGTCGGTCTGGTTCTCCTTTACCTTTTCGAGGTACTCCTTGGGCGTGAAATACTTGCCCTCGACATTCTTCCAGAGCATGAAATCCTGCGCTTTCTCGGCGAATTTCTCGTCGGTGAGGATGCCGTACTGGATAAAAATCTTCAGGTCGTCCCATTTCGACTCGTAATCCGGGCGCATCGTGTTGAACAGCTCCTGCAGCCGGTCTGCGACCTTGCGGGTGATGTAATTCGAAATCTTCTTCACGTTGGCGTCGCTCTGCAGGTAGCTCCGCGACACGTTCAGCGGAATGTCCGGCGAGTCGATCACGCCGTGCAGCAGCGTCAGGTATTCGGGCACGATGCCTTCGACCTGGTCGGTGACGTAGACCTGGTTCGAGTAGAGCTGTATCTTGTTCTTCTGTATCTCGAAGTTGTTGTGTATCTTCGGGAAATAGAGGATGCCCGTCAGGTGGAACGGGTAGTCGATGTTCAGGTGGATCGAGAACAGCGGTTCGTCGCTCATGGGGTAGAGCTCGTGGTAAAACTCCTTGTATTGCTCCTCGGTAATGTCGGCCGGCTTGCGCGTCCACAGCGGATCGACGTTGTTGATGACGTTGTCCTTGTCCGTGTCGACGTACTTGCCGTCCTTCCACTCCTTGACCTTGCCGAAGGCAATCGGGATCGGCAGGAAACGGCAGTACTTGCGCAGCAGTCCCTCGACTTTCGAATCCTCGGCATATTCGAGCGCATCCTCCGACAGGTGCAGGACGATGGTCGTACCACGGTCATGCGCCTCGTCGGTCTCCTCCATTTCGAATTCGGGCGTCCCGGTGCAGCTCCAGCGCACGGTCTTGGCACCCTCCTTCCAGGATTTCGTTATGATCTCCACCTTGTCGGCCACCATGAACGACGAGTAGAACCCCAGTCCGAAATGCCCGATGATCGCCTGGTTCTTGTACTTCTCCATGAACTCCTCGGCCCCCGAGAAAGCGATCTGGTTGATGTATTTGTCGACCTCTTCGGCCGTCATGCCGATGCCGCGGTCGGTTACGGTCAGCGTTTTGGCATCCTTGTCCGCCGAAACGCGGATCGTCAGGTCGCCCAAGTCGCCCTTCATTTCGCCGATCGACGAGAGGGTCTTCAGTTTTTGGGTTGCGTCGACTGCATTGGAGATCAGCTCGCGCAGGAAAATCTCATGATCCGAATAAAGGAATTTTTTGATTACGGGGAATATATTCTCCGTCGTTACTCCGATTTTTCCGTTTTTCATAGTTTATCGTTGTATTTTGATTCGATTCGTCTCTGTCTTGTTTCAACAAACCGTGTGCCAGCCCCCGATTCCTGCCAAACTGTCAGTTGCGCATGACAGGGTATGCCGAAAAAAAGTTGCCGCAGCGAGAGTTTTGCCTTATATTTGTATGGCGAATTCAAACACACGACCAACTATGGATTTCCTCTCGTTAGCCAAGAAACGGTATGCCTGCCGTAAATATACGGCCCAAAAGGTCGAACAGGCAAAACTCGACACGATCCTCGAAGCCGGCCGCGTGGCTCCCACGGGCGCCAACCGCCAGCCTCAGCGGCTCATCGTCGTGCGTTCCGAAGAAGGCATGGCACGCCTGGCACGCTGCACGCGCGATTTCGGGGCGCCCTGCGCCATCATCGTATGCGCCGATACCGGCCAGGCCTGGGAGCGGAAATACGACGGCAAGGTGATCGGCGACATCGACGCTTCGATCGTCACCGACCACATGATGCTTTGCGCCGCGTCGCTGGGGCTCGACACGCTGTGGATCTGCATGTTCAAACCCGAAGCCGTACGCGCGGAATTCAACCTGCCGGAGCATGTCGAACCGGTGAATATCCTGCTCGTGGGCTACGGCGCCGGCATCCCGGCCGACCCCGGCCGCCATGAGCTGCTGCGCAAGCCGCTGTCGGAGACGGTCGTCGAAGAACGATTCTGAGACCTTGCCCCGCTAAAAACAATCCGGGAGAACGCAGCCGGGGTGCTGCGGCAATGCCCGGCGGCCGTCCGCTCGTCCGTCGAGCCGGAGGCTGCCCGCGTCCCGCCCCCATGAACCGGATCGGCTCCGAATTCATCCATGCCGGCATCCGACACCCCGATAATCCCCGAAAAACGGGCGCCGCAAGGTTCATACCGACCTGCGGCGCCCGTTTTCATCGGACACGGTTCCGGATTCCGGAACAACAACTATTTGGCGTACAACCGGAATTTCATGCTCCACGTGCCGCCCGTGGCGATCGACCGGAAACCTTCGGCTTCGGGGTCGGGCATGTTCGGGGCGTTGGTCGTCCACGACTGCGGCTCGGGGCAACAGTAGGGCACCTTGCCGCCGTTGTTCCAGATCGTCCAGCAGGTCGTCTGTCCGTCGACCTCGTAGCAGGTGCGTACACCCGTGCGCAGGTTCTCGACCAACGCGCCGCGGAACGGCTTGCCGTCCACCTCGATCTCGCGCACTGTGAAAGCCGCCTCGATCGGATCGCAGTCCGTTACCTGCAACCCCGCACCGCGCAGTCGGGCAAACTTCTCCGACAACGGCAACTTGCGGCCCGTCGGGATGTTACGTTCGCTCAGCTCAACCCGTTCTCCAACCGCCGCACGCATCACGTAATCGCCTGCCGCACCTCCGGCGAAGGGAATCCGCATCGGTGTATGGAACCCCACGCCGACGGGCATCGGCTCCTTGCTGCGGTTGGCGAACATCACCTCCTGTTCCAGCCCCCGGGCCGTGAGGCGGTATACGATCTTGCACTTGAACTCGTGCGGGAAATCGCGGAATATCGCATCGTTCCCCGCATTCGAATAGTAGCGGCATTCGACCAGCACCTCGTCCGCGGTTTCCCACGCCTTCGACACGGCGAAAGGCTGGCTCTTGAGAATACCGTGGTGATAGTGGCCTCCTTTCGCGTCGGTGATCGGGAAGCGGTAGGTGCGCCCGTCGAACGTGTATTGCCCGTCTGCAATGCGGTTGGGCGGGAAGAGGATCGGCAGTCCGAACACATGCGGGCGCCGCCGGAACTCTTCGACCTCATCCCCGGCGGGTGCACGCAGGATTTCGATACCGCGCCGCGTGTCGGCCAGCCGCACGAGGTTGGCGCCCATGTCCGGAACCAGCAGGGCCGCGTAGTCCCCTTTCGAAAACTCCACGGCCCGCATTCCATGCCACGCTATGCTGCGCAGCATCTTAGAGCAGCTTTTCGATCTTGGCGACCAGCGCATCCTTCGATGCGGCGCCGACCTGCTTGTCCACCAGTTCCCCGCCCTTGAGGAAGATAATGGTGGGGATGTTGCGCACGCCGTATTTCGCCGTGATCTCATCGTTCTCCTCCACGTCGCACTTGGCGATCAGAACGCGGCCCTCATACTCGGTGGCGAGCTCGTCCACGATGGGGGCTACCATGCGGCAGGGACCGCACCATTCGGCCCAGAAGTCGATGACGACGGGCAGCTCTGACGAAAGTACTTCCTGAAAATTCTCCTTTGTGATTGCTAAAGCCATAATTACAAGGTTTTTAATTGTTTGTATAGTTTATGCGATCGAATACTTTATGTCGTTGTCCTCCAAATATCCTACCAGCGACTGCGTGAGGCTGACCTTGTAGCTCTTCGAGAAGAGGCTCAGCGAGACATGCGCGTCGCGGTCGTAGACATTGACCCGGAACAGGGTTTCGCCCCGAGCTTCGCGGACACGTTCCGACAGGTCGCGGATCAGCTCCTGCGTCACCTCCTGCACGGGCAGCTGCACGTGCATCTCCTTGATCATCGTGTCGCGCATCTCCGAGAGCTGCACCATCGAGATGATCTTGAATTCCAGCTCCTTGTCGTTATAGGGCTTGGGCTGCACGCGGCCGCGGATAAAGAGGAAATAGTCCGCGAAGAGGTATTTGCGGAAATTCTCGTAGTCCTTGCCGAACAGCGCGAATTCGTGCGTGCCGTTGTAATCCTCCAGCACGAACTTGCCCCACGGCTTGCCGGTTTTGGTCATCAGGTTCTGCACGCTCACGACCATGCCCGCCACGGCGATCTCCTGCCCCTTGAAAGGTTCGAGGTTCTCCAGCTCCGTGAGCTGGGTCTTGCACATGTGGTTGATGATGACCTTATAGTCGTCCAGCGGGTGTGCCGACAGGTAAAGGCCGATCATCTCGCGCTCCTTGGCAAGGGTCTCCAGCTGCGTCCAGTCGGCGCACGCCGGCAACACGGGGCGCTGGATGTCCACCTGCCCGCCGCCTCCGAAAAGGCTCTGCTGGGCGTTGTTCTTCTCGGCCTGGAAACGCTGTCCGTAACGCATCAGCTGTTCGATGAAGGTAATGCCCGTATTGTCGCGTGCATCCGCCCCGAAGAACTTGCCCCGATGGAAGCCCGATATCGAATCGAACCCGCCGGCATAGGCCAGGTTCTCGAAGCATTTGCGGTTCACGGCCGTGAAGTTCACGCGCTCCATCAGGTCGTATATGTCCTTGAAGCGGCCGTTGGCGTTGCGTTCGGCGATGATGCTCTCCACGGCGGCTTCGCCGACACCCTTCACGGCCCCCAGCCCGAAACGCACGTCGCCGGACTTGTTCGACGAGAAGGTGCGCATCGACTCGTTGATGTCGGGCCCCAGCACCCGGATGCCCATACGCTTGCACTCGTTCATGTAGAGCGTCAGCTGCTTGATGTCCGCCAGGTTTCGGCTCAGCAGCGCCGCCATGAACTCCGAAGGGTAGTGCGCCTTCAGGTAACCGGTCTGGTAGGCCACGTAGGCGTAGCAGGTCGAGTGCGACTTGTTGAAGGCATAGGATGCGAACGCCTCCCAGTCGCCCCATATCTTGTCGCAGATCTTCTCGTCGTGCCCGCGCTCCTTACAGCCGTTGATGAACTTGGGCTTCATCTTGTCCAGCACGTCGCGCTTCTTCTTACCCATGGCCTTACGCAGCGTATCGGCCTCGCCGCCCGTGAACCCGGCGAGCTTCTGCGACAGCAACATGACCTGCTCCTGGTAGACCGTGATGCCGTAGGTGTCGCTCAGGTACTCCTCCATGTCGGCGATCTCGTAGGTCACCGGCTCCTGCCCGTGCTTGCGGGCGATGAAATTGGGGATGTACTCCATCGGGCCCGGACGGTAGAGGGCGTTCATGGCGATCAGGTCTTCGAAACGGTTGGGCTTGAGGTTGCGCAGGTGCTTCTTCATGCCCGGGGACTCGAACTGGAACAGGCCGGTGGTATCGCCGCGTGCAAAGACCTCGTAGGTCTGGGCGTCGTCCAGCGGGATGTCGTCGATGTCCACGTCCACGCCGTGCACCGCCTTGACATTCTCCACGGCGTCCTTGATGATCGACAGCGTACGCAGTCCCAGGAAGTCCATCTTGATCAGGCCGACGCTCTCGACCTCCTTGCCCTCGAATTCAACCACGTTCAGCTCGGCATCCTTGGCAATGGCCATCGGCGCGAACTTCTCGAGGTCGTCCTGGCCGATGATCACGCCGCAGGCGTGCACGCCCGTCTGGCGGATCGAGCCTTCGAGTTTCTCGGCGTACTTGAGCGTATTGCGTATCAGCTGGTTGGGCGACTCGCGCTCGGCGGCCAGTTCGGGAGACTCCTTGTATACGAAATCGAACGGCGTCTCGCCGTGTTTCTTGTCGGGGGTGATCTTGTCGGGCACCAGTTTCGACAGGCGGTCGCTCTCCGAGAGGGCGAGCTTCTGCACACGGGCAACGTCCTTGATGGCCATCTTGGGCGCCATGGTGCCGAACGTCACGATTTGGGCAACGCGCTTCTGGCCGTATTTCTGCACGCAGTAGCGCAATACGTCGGCGCGGCCGTCCTCATCGAAGTCGACGTCGACATCGGGCAGCGAGATACGCTCGGGGTTGAGGAAACGCTCGAACAGCAGGTCGTATTTCAGCGGGTCGATATTGGTGATCTTCAGGCAGTAGGCGACCACCGAACCCGCGGCCGAACCACGGCCGGGGCCCACCGAGACCCCCATTTCGCGGGCGGCGCGGATGTAGTCCCACACGATCAGGAAGTAGCCCGGGAAACCCATCCACTCGATCGTATCCAGCTCGTATTTGAGCCGTTGCTCGACCTTCTCGTCCAGCACCTCGCCGTAACGACGGTGCGCGCCCTTGTAGGTGAGGTCTACGAGGTAGCAATATTGCTTGGCGACCATCAGCCTGTCCGACAGCTCCTTGTCATGGGCGACGAGCCGCTCCAGCTCTTCGACCGACACACAGGCGCCGATCCTGGCCAGCAACTCCGCGTCCTCGATCTTCTTGACGAAGGATTCGCGGAGCTCCGCGAGGTCGATCTTGAAATCCTCCGGCGGCGGGAAGTTCGGCATCAGGGGGGCGTGCGTGAGCTTGTAGTCCTCGCATTTGGCGGCGATCTCGAGCGTCGTGGCCAGTGCCTCGGGGTGGTCGGGGAACAGCGCGGCCATCTCCTCGGGTGATTTGAGGTACTCCTGGAACGTGTAACGCATACGGTTAGGGTCGTCCAGGTCGCGCCCCGTATTGAGGCATATCAGGTGGTCGTGCGCCACGGCATCCTCCGCGAGGATGAAGTGCACGTCGTTGGAACAGATGTACTTCACGCCGAACTTGGCGGCCAGCTCCAGCAGCGCCTTGTTCACCCGCAGCTGGTTCTCGTAGACGTCCGCATCCTTCTGCGGGTCGCCCGAGGGATGCAGCTGCAATTCGAGGTAATAGTCGTCGCCGAAGACCCCCTTGAACCACTGCACCACGCGCTCGGCCTCCTCCATGTCGTTGTGCATGATGGCCTGGGGCACCTCGCCGCCCAGACATGCCGAGCAGCAGATCAGCCCTTCGTGGTACTGTTCGAGCAGTTGCTTGTCGATGCGCGGCTTGTAATAGAACCCCTCGGTAAACGAGTAGGAGACCATCTTGCAGAGGTTGTGGTAGCCTTCGAGGTTCTTGGCCAGCAGGATCAGGTGGTCGCCGGCCTTCTCGTCCTTGTCCTTCTCGAAACGGTTTTTCACCACGTAGACCTCACAGCCGAGGATCGGCTTCACCCCGGCGTCCGTAGCGGTGTCGTGGAAATTCTTGACACCGTACATGTTGCCGTGGTCGGTGATGGCGATGGCATTCATCCCCAATGCTTTGGCGCGTTTGATGAGCGGCTTGATGGCCGCGGCGCCGTCGAGGATCGAATATTGGGTATGTACGTGCAGATGGACGAATTCAGGCATGGTCGTAACTCTTCAAATTTATCGCACAACAAAGATAGGGATATTTCCGCAGAATTCGTGGCAGGGCTCTTGCATTTTATCAACAAAATTCCTAACTTTAGGTATCCAACAAAAACCGAGAGATTATGCAAGACGAAACCATGGTTGTATTGGCGGAATACAACACCATCACAGAAGCCGAGATCGCGAAATCCATGCTCGACAGCGCAGGGATCTGGTCGATGATCCGCAACGAATATATGTCGGCCATTTACCCCATAGGCACCATGCCCGCACAGGTCGTCGTGCGTCCCGAGGACGCCGAGAAGGCCAGGGCGATGCTTCAGCACAGATAAAAACGGCGCCGCCCGTCCTGCGCCAGGCAGGCTGCCGGCGGCAGCGGAGGGCTGTTCGGAACGGCGCGTACCGGCATCGCGTCCGGGAAGGCCATGCATCGAAAAGGGTGTACGTGCAGGTTGCACGTACACCCTTTTCGATTTTACGCGGCACGCAGTCCGGCGCCGCACGGGTCAGGTGAAATTGATCCGGTACTCGTAGGCCGTCCGCTGCGGCACGCCGCGCACGCGGCGGGGCACCCAGTGACCTTTGCTGGCCTTGATGACGCGGATGACCTCCCGGGAGAGTTTCTCGTCGGGCGACGAGAGCACCTCGCCGATCGTGACCTTCCCGTCCGGTTCGATGTAGAAACGCACATGCACCAGCCCGGCCACGCCGCGCGAGGAGAACCGCTCGTCGTAACGCAGCCGCACCCGCGCCCATTCGTGGAAAGTCTCGTCGGGGTCGCCGCCCATGAACAGCAACGGGTCGGCCTCCTGCCGCTTGGCGATCTTCTCCACCGGAAGGCGCATCGTCAGCCGCCAGGTATAACTTACGGACAGACCGTCCTTCCGGGCCGGCGTCCACGCTTCGAGGCGCCCCAACGCCTCGGTCACGAGCTGCTTCGTACGCTCCGTCGCGGGCTCGGCATCGCATTTGTCGCGCCCCTGACAGGTATTGTCCAGGAAACGCCACCCGTCCACCCGTCCCGCCGTGTCCACCGTAAAGGCGACCACGACCTGCGGCGAAAGCTCCGACGCCGGGATTTGCTTCTCTATCGCCAATTTCTCGGTTTCGCCCATCAGCCTTGCCATGAAGCGTTTGGCATCGGCGCCCTGAAAACGGGGCGGCTGGGTCTGCTGCGCCGCGGCACCGCACCACAGGGCCAGTGCCGCCAATAAGATCGCTGTACGTTTCATATGCCCTTCGTTTTAAGGTTTATTCGTTCCATATCCGCCACGAAGCCTCGGCCTGCCGGCGGAACATCACCTCGCCGTTGAGTATGCGCGCCCCGCGCTGGCGCCCCAGGTCGAGGAACCGGGTCAGGGGCGGGTTGTATACCAGGTCGAGCAGGTAGTGCCCGGGCGTAAGGTAGCCGTAGGGGATTCGCGGCGCGGCATCGACGGCGGGGTAGGTTCCCACGGGCGATGCGTTGACTATGAGGCGGCTCTGCTCCACGGCCTCGCACGGCAGGTTGTCGTAGGTGTAGTTGCCCTTTGCGGCGTCACGTGACACGAGGTCGAACGGGATGCCCCGCTCGGCGAGCACATACTGCACGGCCTGCGACGCCCCACCCGTACCCAGTACGAGGGCATGCGAGGGCTGTTCGCCCCCGAGCAGGCAGTCGAAGGCGGCCCGCAGGCCGATGACATCGGTATTGTGTCCCACGAGGCGTGAGTCTGCCGTACGGCGCACGCAGTTTACGGCGCCGACCAGCCGCGCATCGTGCGACAGGTCGTCGAGCAGCGCCATGACCTCGCGTTTGTAGGGGATCGTGACGTTGAAGCCGCACAGGTCGGGAGTCTCCGCCAGCAGGCGCTCCAGCGCCCCGATTTCGGGCAGTTCGTAGAGGGTGTAGGTGCAGTCGGCAATCCCCTCGCGTTCGAATTTCGCCGCGAAATAGGCTGCCGAGGCGGAGTGCCCCAGCGGCCGGCCGATAAGTCCGAAACGCCGCATGGCTATTCCTCCTGTTTTTTGACGACGATGCGCGCCGCGAGTTCGATGCAGTAAATCGCCAGGAATCCCACGATGCAGAGTACGATGGCCTCCGCGAGCAGTGCATCCTGCTGCGTGAGGGCCTCGAAACGGCCGGGCGCGACGTTGCTCTCGACGAGCGGCATGATCTTGCCGTGGCTGTCGGTGTAGGTTTCGACGACCTCTTTCCACGGCCACACCTTGTTGAGCGAGCCGACCATGAAACCCATCAGCACAGCCACCGTCACATCGTGCCAGTGCTTGAGCAGCCACGACAGCAGGTGCGAAAAGCTGATGATGCCCGCCACGGCGCCCACGACGAAGATCACGATGACCGGGATATTCAGGTCGCCCACGGCCTGCATGATGAACTGGTACTTGCCCAGCAGGAGCAGGATGAAGGCGCCCGAAATGCCGGGCAGGATCATGGCGCAGATGGCGATGGCGCCCGACAGCATGATGAACCACCACGTGTCGGGGGTCTCGGTCGGCGTGGCGATGGTGATCCACCATGCGGCGGCCGCGCCGACCAGGCATGCGGCGACAGTCCGGACGTTCCAGTGCCCGATCTGCCTGGCCACGAGCAGCGCCGAGGCGACGATCAGCCCGAAGAAGAACGACCAGATGGCAATCGGGTGGTGCGTGAGCAGGTAGGTCATCAGCCGCGCCAGCGAGAAGATGGCGATCCCGATCCCGATCAGCACGGGCAACAGAAAACGGCCGTTGACGTGGCGCCAGAACTCCTTCAGACGCAACGTGCCGAGCAGCCGCAGGGCGGTGCCGTTCACGCTCTTGATCGACTCGATCAACTCCTCGTAGATGCCCGAAATAAAGGCGATCGTTCCTCCCGATACACCGGGAACCACATCGGCCATGCCCATGGCGCAGCCCTTCGCTGCAAGCAGCAGATATTGTGTAAATTTCATATCATCGGTATTTAGCCCACAAATATAGCGAAATTGCGGGAATCTGCTAAACGAAGGTGCACGATTAGGGGAAATTCCATAATCGTGCACCTGTTTTCTGCCGGGGGATTCCGCCGTCTGCCGTCATCCTTCCGCGGGTTCGGGCTTGCGCTCGAAAAATTCGGGCTTGCTGCGGCGGATGAAATCGACGGCCTCGGACAGCCCTTCGGAGAATTTGGCGAAATCCTCCTTGTAGAGGAAGATCTTGTGCCGGTCGTACGAGAAACTCCCGTCGGGGTTCTGCATCTTGCGGCTCTCGGTGATCGTCAGGAAATAGTCGTCGCCGCGCGTGGCACGCACATCGAAGAAATAAGTGCGGCGGCCGGCTTTCACGGCTTTGGAAAGAATCTGGTCTCCATATTCTTCCGCATCCCGGCGGGATGGTTGGTGAGGGGTCATGGGGCAGTAGGTTTGGGTTATTTTCGGTTGAACGAATATAAGCAAAATAAACATGCAATCCCAAAAAATCCCCTCCTAATCTTCCGGCGCCAGCAGGGATTCCCCCTTGTGCTCCCAATCGGCGAGTATCTCCACGGCGCGGCGGTAGGCCTCGTTCTGCGCCGGGTTCATCACCCGGTAGAATGCCGCCGTATCGAAAAGCCGCTGCGCCACGAGCGCCTTGAGCTGTATGCGCATCAGCGGCGCCGAGGCTGCGAAGCCCTGCTCGTCGAACTCCACGCCGCGCTGTCCGCCCAGCCCGGTAAGCCCTTCGAGCATCGCATCGCCGGCCTCGAACCCCTTGTCGAACGCCTCGAACGTGGGGTAGGCCTTCTCCAGTGCGGCACGCTCCCGATCCATATAGGAAATGACGTATTCGTTGACCACGCCGCGGCGGATCAGGTTGG
>NZ_FR893389.1:0-37619 GCF_000435435.1 Alistipes sp. CAG:29
GATTTTCCCGTCGCGGTCGGTGTCGAAATTATCGAGTACGTAAGTTCTGAAAACAGGGTCGGGAATCGCGCCTCCGTCCCAGAAGATTTGGGGATCTGCGGCCTTTTTTCCGCTTTGGCAGGAAATGGTTGCGGCGGGATATGCGAAAACCGCCAAAACTGTGATGGGGAGGAATCGTTTCATGGGATTAGTAAAGTATTTGTCAAAAATGAACAATTTCAGAGACAAATATAACAATTTTCCCGAAAAAACGGTTTGTTTCCGGAAGTTTATGTGTCCAACTTCACGACAAAATACGACGCTCCGCTGCGGCGGGCCGCTTCGAGCCCGATTTCGGAGTCTTCGAAGATCAGCGTTTCCTGCGGCGTGCAGCCCTCGCGGCGCATGGCCTCCAGGAAGCAGTCCGGGGCGGGTTTGCTGTGCTCGACGTCGGAGCCCGAGAGGATGCCGTCCACGGAGCCGTTCGGCCCTTCGCCCGGCTCGGGATCCCGCGCCGCACCCGGGGTTGCCGCACCTGTTCCGGCCGTGGCGGTATATGATCCGGCCGCGCCCGGCGCCGTATTTCCCGCTCCGGTCGTATCCACGTCCGCTCCGGCCGTACCTTTGCCCGTTCCTTCCACACCGGCTCCGTCCATGCCCGTTGCGGTCGTACCCTTGCCAGCTCCGACCATTTCCGCTTCGTCCATGCCGGCGCAGCCTGCCGGCGCCGGGCTCCCCGCCCGCTGTCCCGTGACCGTGATCCCCAGGTGGCGCATTGCGTTGTCGATATTGGCGCGGCTGCCCGTCGATACGATCCATACGCGGCCGCCCTGCGCCCGGAACTGCCTGCAGAACTCCCACAGCGGGCGGTTGAGCCGCACGGTGTCGAAGAACGCGGGGTAGAGCGCGATCTTGCGCAGCCGCAGCCGCTCGCGCTCCCCGGGGTCGGCGATGCCGTAACGGGTCAGGAACTCGTTGCACCGCATGCCGAAATACTTTGCCGCATACTCCTCCTCGGTGAGCGCATAGCCCGCCTCGCGCAGCGTGGCGACATAGGCCAGCGTATTGGCGCGCCGCGTGTCGGCCAGCGTGCCGTCGAAGTCGAGCAGGATAAGTCGGATTTGCATGACGGGTTACTTTTTCCCTGCCAGTTCGTAACTGCGGGCGATCAGCGGGGCGATTTCCCCCAGGGCTACGCTGCCGTCCAGCCGTACGGTGAGCCACGTGCGTTTGTTCATATGGTAACCGGGGAAATAATGTTCGAAGTCCAGCGCCCGCGCCATGGTCTCCGCATCGGCCCGGATGTCGAGAATCTCTGTCCGCCCCTCGTCCGCGAGGCCGAGTTTGCCGGCCTGCACCGTCAATATCACGGCATACCATTTGGCGTTGTCCTGCCGCCGGAAAACGGCGTAGTCCGGGAATTTCTCCCAGAGGAACTCCGGTTCGCCGCCCCATGAGGCACGGATATGGCGGATTGTGCGGAGCGTTTCTTCGCTGCGGAAAATTTCTTCGCGCGCGAAGCCGAAATCCTTTGTCCAGTCGTTTCCCATCTCCTTTTGTTTTTAGTCGAACGACTGCATGCCCGACTGTGCGATGCGCATCAGGCGCTGGTATTCGGTGGGGGTGAGTTCCATGAAGAAGTAGTGGATCGGGTCGACGCGCATGCCGTTCAGCCGCACCTCGTAGTGGAGGTGGGGCGAGAGCGAAAGGCCCGTGTCGCCCGAGAGGGCGATGATCTCGCCGCGGCTCACGCGCTGGCCCTTGCGGACGTTGATCTTCGAGAGGTGGCTGTACGAAGTCTCGTAGCCGTTGCCGTGGTCGATCACGACCGTCTGCCCCGACGTGGAGTTGCGCAGCGCCACGTCGCGCACCACGCCGTCGGCCGTGGCGAAGACGCGCGACCCCTCGGGGATGGTATAGTCCACGCCCTGGTGCGATTGCAGGGTCTTGTAGAAGGGGTGTATGCGCATGCCGTACGAGGCCGTGAGCAGCGTCAACTGCTTGTTTATCACGGGCTGGATGGCCGGGATGTTGTTGCAGCCGCTGCCCGCCGAGTCGATGAGCGCCTGCAGGTCGAGGTACGAGGCGTTCAGCTCGTCGAGCCGCTTCTCCATGTCGGCGACCCGTTCGCGCAGTTCGAGCTTGAGCCGCCGCGACGAACGGTTGAAGATGTTTTCGTAGGTGACGGCCTGCCGGCGTTCGTATTCCGAATCGAAGTCGTAGGGATCCGATTCGAAGAGGATGCGGAAGACGTTGCGGTCGCGCTCGGAGAGGTTGTGCATGACGGTCGTCAGCGAGTCGTACCGCTGGGTGAGGGCGGCGTATTCGCGGCGCAGGCGGTCGGTTGAGTGTTTGAGCTCGTACTCCACGGGGGTGTCGAAGAAAAGCGAGAACCCGATGTAGTAGAGCACGGCGACCCCGGCCCACACGAAAAAGTGCACCGTCGCGCGTATGATGTTCTGTTTGCGGCGCTTACGCCTGCGGAGCCGCTCCAGGTCTTTCTTTCCTGCCATCTCAGAGCTTTTCGAAGTTCGTATCGCGCATGTTCTCCATGAGTGCGTCGTATTCCGCGGCGGTCATGTTGCGGTTGAAATAGTTAATCGGGTTCACCGGCATGCCCTTGTGGATCACCTCGTAGTGGAGGTGGGGGCCCGAGGAGATGCCCGTGTTGCCCGTTTCGGCGATGACCTGCCCGCGGGTGACCCGTTCGCCCGGCTGCACGAGGACTTTGCTCAGGTGTGCGTAGCGGGTCTTGTAGCCGAATTCGTGGTTCAGCAGCACCATGTGTCCGTAGCCGCCGTTGCCCCCCGAGGAGGCGACCTCCACCACGGCGTCGCCCGTGGCGTAGACCGGCGTGCCGCGGTCGCAGCCCAGGTCGATGCCCTTGTGGGGGCGGATATACCCCAGCACGGGGTGCATCCGGCGTAGGTTGAAGGCGCCGATATGGTCGTTGTGCAGCGCCGAGCGGTCGATGGGCCAGATGGCCGGGATCGCCGCCGACATCTTCTCCTTGTCGCGGGCGAATGCCTGCAATTCGTCGAAGGACACCGATTCGAGGTAGAGTATGCGGGCCAGCGCGTCGAGCTGCTTCCAGGTGCCGACCATCAGCGGGGCGAAGTCGTCCCCGGCCATCGCGGCGTATTTGGTGTCGGGGTAGGGCTGCCACACGCCGTCGATCGACACCGTGTCGGTCGAGAAGAGCGAGCGGTAGACGTAGTTGTCGCGGTGGCGGATTTCGTCCACGCGCCGCTGCGAGGTGCGGATGCGGTCTTGCAGGATGCGGTACTTGATGACCAGGTCGCGGTTGTCGCGGATGATGCGGTACATCTTGGGGGTGTAGAAGAAGTACGAGAAGAGCACGTTGGCGATCGAGACGAGGATGAAGCCGATGAGTATTTTCCGGATCAGGCGGTAGGTGCGCAGGCGGAAAGGTGCCGTGACCACGTCGCGCGTCAGCGCCTGCGCTTCCTGTGTCAGCGCCTGCGTGTCGAATCTCTGCCCTTTTTGCTTCATTGCGGAAAAAACTCCGGTTAATAGGATGCAAATTTAACTTTAATTGTGTAATTTTGCAACCCGAAATCACAAACGTGGAAATCGGATAAAATCTTATATATGGAATCGAATAAAATTCGCCGGGCCTTTCTGGACTTCTTCGAGAGCAAGGGCCATGTGATCGTGCCCTCGGCACCGATGGTCGTCAAGGGGGATCCCACGCTGATGTTCACCAACGCGGGCATGAACCAGTTCAAGGATATTTTCCTGGGCAATGCGCCCCGCAAATATCCGCGTGCGGCCGACACCCAGAAGTGTCTGCGCGTTTCGGGCAAGCACAACGACCTGGAGGAGGTGGGGCATGACACCTACCACCATACGATGTTCGAGATGCTGGGCAACTGGTCTTATGGCGATTACTTCAAGAAAGAGGCGATCGAATGGGCGTGGGAGCTGCTCCACGGCGTCTACAAACTTCCCGCCGACCGCATGTACGCCACGGTTTTCGAAGGCTCCGAGGAGGACGGCGTGCCCTTCGACCAGGAGGCCTACGACTACTGGAAGCAGTTTCTGCCCGAAGACCATATCATCCGCGGCAACAAGCACGACAATTTCTGGGAGATGGGCGAGACCGGCCCCTGCGGCCCCTGCTCGGAGATCCATTTCGACCTGCGCGACGAGGCGGAGATCGCCTCCAAACCGGGACGCGGGATGGTCAATGCGGGCCATCCGCAGGTGATCGAGATCTGGAACCTCGTGTTCATGCAGTTCAACCGCAAGGCCAACGGCTCGCTGGAGGAGCTTCCGGCGCGCAACGTCGATACCGGCATGGGCTTCGAGCGCCTCTGCATGATCCTCCAGGGCAAGAAATCGAACTACGACACCGACGTGTTCCAGCCTACGATCCAGCGTATTTCGCAGCTTTCGGGCAAGACCTACGGCGCCGACGCGAAGTGCGACGTGGCGATGCGCGTCATCGCCGACCACCTGCGTGCCATCGCCTTCTCGATCGCCGACGGGCAGCTGCCGTCGAACGTCAAGGCCGGCTACGTCATCCGCCGCATCCTGCGCCGCGCCGTGCGCTACGGCTATACCTACCTCGGCTTTACGGAGCCTACGATCTGCCGGCTGGTTCCCGGACTGGTGGAGCAGATGGGCGGCCAGTTCCCCGAACTGAAGGCCCAGCAGGCGCTGATCGAAAAGGTCATCGAGGAGGAGGAGGCCTCGTTCCTGCGTACGCTGGCCACGGGCATCAGCCTGCTGGACGGCGTGGTCGAAAAGACCAAGAAAGAGGGCCGCAAACTGATCTCGGGCAAGGACGCCTTCGAGCTTTACGATACGTTCGGGTTCCCGATCGACCTGACGGAGCTCATCGCCCGCGAACAGGGCGTCGGCGTCGACCTCGCGGCCTTTGAAACCGAGTTGCAGGCGCAGAAGGAGCGTTCGCGCAACGCCGCGGCCGTCGATACCGACGACTGGGTGGAGCTGTTCCCCATTCGCGAGAGCGTCTTCACGGGCTACGACACGCTGACCGAGCGGGTGAAGATCGCCCGTTACCGCCGCGTGACCTCCAAAGGCAAGACCTCCTACCAGCTGGTCTTCGACCGCACGCCGTTCTACGGCAACTCGGGCGGTCAGATCGGTGACATCGGCTATATCGAGAATGCCAACGAGCGCATCGCCGTCGTGGCTACCGAAAAGGAAAACGGACTGATTATCCATATCGTCAAGGAGCTTCCCGAAAACCCTGCGGCCGAGTTCACGGCCGTCGTGGACGCTGCCAAACGCCAGGCCGCGGCCAACAACCATACCGCGACACACCTCATGCACGAGGCGCTGCGCAAGGTGCTGGGATCGCACGTCGAGCAAAAGGGTTCGATGGTGACGCCCGAGATCCTGCGCTTCGACTTTTCGCATTTCCAGAAGATGACTCCCGCCGAGCTGCGCCAGGTCGAGATGCTCGTCAACCGCGCCGTCCGCGCCAACTATCCGTTGGAGGAGAACCGCGAGGCCACCAAGGAGGAGGCCGAGAAATGCGGTGCCATGATGCTCTTCGGCGAGAAGTACGGCGATCGGGTGCGCATGGTGCGCTTCGGTACGTCGGTCGAGCTCTGCGGCGGTACGCACACCAGCGCCACGGGTAACATCGGGTTCTTCAAGATACTGACCGAGAGCGCCATCTCGGCCGGCGTGCGCCGCATCGAAGCCGTCACGGGCGAACAGGCCGAGAAGATCATCTACGCCGCCGAGGATACGATGCGCGACATCAGCGAATACCTCCACAACCCGCAGGTGCTGCAGGCCGTAAAGAAAATGTTCGAGAGCAACGAGACGCTTTCGAAGGAGGTCGAGGCCATGCGCCGCGAGCAGGTCGCCCAGTGGGCCGAGAAGATCATCTCCTCGACGCCCGAGCGCCACGGGGTGCAGCTCATCGCCACTCAGACCGACCGTACGCCCGAGTTCGTCAAAGACCTGGCCTATAACCTGCGTGCCCGCTCCCCGAAGCTGGTGTTCGTGCAGGGGGCGGTCAACGACGGCAAACCCATGCTGACGGTGATGCTCGGCGACGAGATCACGGCCCAGGGCGTGAACGCCGGTGCCGTGGTGCGCGAGGCTGCGAAACTGATGCAGGGCGGCGGCGGCGGACAGGCGTTCTTCGCCACGGCGGGCGGCAAGAACCCCGACGGGCTGCAGGCCGCCATCGACAAGGCCGTGGAGCTGATTATGGCCCAGGTAAAGTAAAAGAATAGTTAAAAACCGGATAATTATGAATAACAAGGTATTACTGATGATCCTCGACGGCTGGGGCAACGGCCGCCACGACAAGGCCGATGTCATTTCGACCGTCCATCCCGAATATATCTCGGCCATGACGGCGAAATATCCCCATGCCGAGCTGCGCACCGACGGCGAGAACGTCGGCCTGCCCGACGGCCAGATGGGCAATTCGGAGGTCGGGCACCTCAATATCGGCGCCGGCCGCGTGGTCTACCAGGATCTGGTGAAGATCAACCGCGCCTGCCGCGACAATTCGATCCTGGAGAACCCCGAGGTCAAGGCAGCGTTCGAACATGCCAAAAAGAACGGCGTGAACATGCATTTCATGGGCCTCGTGTCGGACGGCGGCGTGCACTCGTCGCTCGAGCACCTTTTCAAGCTGTGCGACATCTCGGCGGCCTACGGCCTCGAAAATACCTTCGTGCACTGCTTCATGGACGGCCGCGACACCGACCCGCACAGCGGCAAGGGGTTCGTCGCCGACCTCGAAAAGCACCTCGCAGCCACGACGGGCAAGATCGCCACGGTGATCGGGCGCTACTACGCGATGGATCGCGACAAGCGCTGGGAACGGGTCAAGGTTGCCTACGACGCGCTGGTCAGCGGCATCGGCGAGCGTTCGTCGGACATGGTCGAAGCCGTCCAGAAATCCTATGACGAGGGCGTTACGGACGAGTTCATCAAGCCTTTCGTGCGCATCGACGAGAACGGGCAGCCCGTCGGCATGATCCGCCCCAACGACGTGGTGGTCTTTTTCAACTACCGCAACGACCGCGCCAAGGAGCTGACCATCGTGCTGACGCAGGAGGACATGCCCGCCGAGGGGATGCACACCATGCCCCTCTACTATTGCTGCATGACCCCCTACGATGCCAAGTTCACGGGGCTGCACATCCTCTTCGACAAGGACAACGTGCCCAACACCATCGGCGAGTTCGTTTCGAAGCAGGGCTTGCGGCAGCTGCGCATCGCCGAGACCGAGAAATATGCCCACGTGACGTTCTTCCTGAACGGCGGCCGCGAGGCGGAGTTCGCGGGCGAAGACCGCATCCTCGTCGCGTCGCCCAAGGTGGCCACCTACGACCTGCAACCCGAGATGAGCGCTCCGGAAGTCGCTGATAAACTGGTTGCTGCACTCGGTGAGCGGAAGTTCGACTTTATCTGCCTGAATTTCGCCAATGGCGACATGGTCGGCCATACGGGCGTCTACGATGCCATCGTGAAGGCCGTGAAGGCCGTCGACGGGTGCGTCGCCAAAGTTGTCGAGGCTGCTAAGGAGAACGGTTACGAGGTCGTCATGATCGCCGACCACGGCAATGCCGACAACGCTGTCAATGCCGACGGTACGCCCAATACGGCGCATTCGCTCAACCCCGTGCCCATCGTGGTCGTTTCCGACCGTGTGAAGTCGGTGCACGACGGTATCCTGGCCGACGTCGCGCCGACGGTGCTCAAGTTGATGGGGCTGGAGCAACCCGCCGAAATGACCGGCAAGGCGCTCGTGGAGATGAAATAGCCTGCCTTTTCAATAAAACACCCCGGAATCTACATTCCGGGGTGTTTTTCGTTAGGGGTGACGTGTCGGGATAAACCCTTATTTGGAGCGTGGCAAATTCCGGGAATTAAAAGAGCGTTTGCTGCTGCGCAGATGCAGGCCGGTAGAACTCCATCCGGGTGGCTATGCCCAGCTTTGCGCACAGGTTGCGGAACGTGTCGTCCAGCGCCCGGCAGTTCGGGCCGAAGCATTCGTAGCGGTTGCCGAAACAGGCTTCGTAACGTGCTTTCAGCCCGGGGAACCCGCGCTCCAGGGCGGCATGGAAATGCTCCCTCGACCCGCTGCGGAGCGTCACGCCGAACATCGGGAGGATATACGACGCCCCCGCGTCCTTCGCCCGGCGGACGATGGCTTCGACATTTTCCCGCGTGTCGTTGATCAGCGGCAGCAGCGGCATCATCGTGACACCCGTATAAATGCCCTTGGCAGCCAGTGCCGCCATCGCGCGGAACCGCTCCGAAGAGGCCGGGGCGCCGGGTTCCGTGCGGACGCTGAGCGCGTCGTCGGCACAGGTCACGGTGAAACTCACCGCCGCGTAGGTGGCGGAAATTTCCTGCAGGATGTCGGCATCGCGCTCCGCCAGGGAGCTCTTGGTGATGACATGCACCGGGAAGCGCTCGTCGGCGATCATGCCCAGTGCCCGGCGGGTCAGCCGCAGCTCGCGCTCGACGGGCATGTAGGGGTCGTTCATCGACCCCGTGCCGATCGTGGCGCGTTTTTTCCGCCGGGCACGCAGCTCGGCGGGCAGCAATTCCAGTGCGTTGCGCTTCACGGCTATCTGGGCGATGTCCCCGATCCCATAGCAGTCGCTGCGCGTGTCGCAGTAGATGCACCCGTGCTGGCATCCCCGGTAGAGGTTCATGTTGTAGGCGATGCCGAACCACCGATCGGCCGTCCGCAGCTTCGAGAGGATCGTTTTGGTTTCGATATACCGCATGGGCGGGTCAGTAGAGCTCGATGAACTCGTAGGTGTTGCCTACGGCCGCCAGGTAACGCAGGAACTCCTCACGGGAGATCACCACCGTCGACCGGTTGTCGTTGGGGTGGAACGAGTAGGCCGGCAGCCGTTGCAGGCTGGCGTCGAGGAACAGGTGCACGTGCCTGGCCGGGTCGTTGATCAGCCCGAAGGGCGACACCGAACCGGGACGCAACCCCAGCCAGCGCTCCATGCGCTGCTCCGAAGCGAACGACAGTTTGCCCTGCCTCAGGCGGTGTTCCAGGTCGTGGATGGCCAGGTTCCGTTCGCAGTCGAAACATACGAGGTAGTGGCGGTTGCCTTTGTGGTTGCGGAAAAAGAGGTTCTTGCAGTGCTTCGATCCGTCGTCGCGCCAGTAGCGGCGTGCGGCCTCGATGGTCGGTGCCTCGGGGTGTTCGTACCACGTGTAGGCGATGCCGCGGGCGTCGAGCCAGCCGAAAACCCGCTGCCGGCGTTCGTCCGGCGTCGGGGCGGCCGTTGCGGCGCCGGGGCTTGCCGTTTCCATTCCTTCCATGGCTATCGGGCCTTGCAGAATTCTTCGATATTCTCCGCGATGCAGCCTACCAGCACGTCGATGGCTTCGCGCGGCGACCATGCGTTGTGGGGCGAGAGCAGCAGCCGGTCGGGTTCGCGGATGCCCAGCAGCGGGTTATCCGCGGCCAGCGGCTCGCGCGAGAATACGTCGAGCGCGGCGCCTGCGACCGATCCCCGGTCGAGGGCTTCGGCCAGTGCCGCCTCGTCGACGATCCCGCCGCGGGCGACGTTCACGAGGATGGCCGATTGCTTCATCACGGCCAGCTCCGGGGCGCCGATCAGCCCCCGCGTGTGGTCGTTCAGCGGCGCGTGCACCGAGACCGTGTCCGCCCAGCCCAGCAGTTCGGGAAGCGACACGGCGGGGTAGGGCTCTTCGCGCACGGCGCCCGAGGTCGAGGTGTAGCGTACCTCGCAGCCGAAGGCCGCGGCGAGCCGCGCCACTTCGTGCCCGATGGCGCCGAGCCCCACGATGCCCCACTTCGAGCCGTAGAGCTGGTGCGTGGGTTTGGCGAAGTGGAACTGCTGCCCGGCGGCCGAGTAAGCGCCGCTCTTGACATAGCGGTCGTAGTAGACGATGTGCCGCCGCAGGGCGATGGCCGCCCCGAGGGTGGTTTCGGCTACGGAGTGCGTCGAGTAGCCCGCGGCGTTCCTGACGGCGATGTCCAGCTCGGCCGCGGCGTCGAGGTCGATGTTGTTCATGCCCGTGGCGGCTATGCAGATCAGGCGCAGCCCGGGGAGTGCGGCGAGCGTCTCGCGGCGCATCACGACTTTGTTGGTGATGACGATTTCGGCATCGCGGCAGCGATCCGCGACCTCGTCCGGCGCGGTCGTGCTGTAACCCGTGTACCGGCCCAGCTCGTGCAGGCGGGTCAGGTCGGCACCCCCGAGGGTGTACTCGTCCAGAAATACGATGTTAGGTTTCATTGGCGTATGTGTTTATGGTTTTGTTGTCAGTCCATTTCCCCGATCAGCGTGCGGATCGCCACCGAGGCGCAGCCGATGCCGAACAGCGCCGGGATGTAGGAGATCGTGCCGACGTTCGACTTCTTGTTCTGCTCGTCGCAGAGGATCATCGCCCCCTCGCGCATCGCTTCGGGCGAGAATACCGCCTTGAAGCCGCTGCGGACGCCCAGTTTGTGCAGCCGCTTGCGGAGCATGTGCGCCAGGGGGCAGTGGTGGGTCTTCGAGATGTCGGCGATCTCCATCTTCGTGGGGTCGGTCTTGGCGCCGGCGCCCATCGAGCTGACCAGCGGCAGCGAACGGTCGAGGGCACCCTTTATCAGCGCCAGCTTGGGCGAGAGGGTGTCGATGGCGTCCACCACGAAATCGTATGCGGCGGCGTCGAGCAGCGTGTAGGTCTCCTCGTCCCGGATGTAGCGGTTGACGATGGTCAGCCCGATCGCGGGGTTGATGTCCCGCAGCCGGTCGGCGAGCACCTCGGCCTTCTGCCGGCCTACGGTCGAATGCAGGGCCACCAGCTGGCGGTTGATGTTGCTCGGCGCCACGGTGTCGGCGTCGGCGATGGTCATGCGTCCCACGCCCGCCCGGGCGATCATTTCGGCGGCATAGGCGCCTACGCCGCCCAGTCCCACGACGAGCACGTGCGCCTGCCGGAGCAGGTCGAGTTTTTCCTTGCCGAGCAGCAGCTCGGTGCGTTCAAGCCAGTTATCCATTTTGCGGGGCGAATATCCGTTCGTAATTTTCGGTCGTCGCCCGTTTCAGGGCTTCGACGGTGGTGCCTCTCACCGCTGCCGCGTGCGCGTAGACCTCCTCGATGCCGGTGTCGCTGTCGTCGGTTTCGAGGAAGAGCTGCCCGGGGGGCGTTTCGCGCAGCGCTTCCAGGGTCTTGGGCGACGAGAACGTCCGCACGCCGAACGAGAGGTAGTAGCCTTTCTCCAGTGCGCGGCGTGCCTGCTCGGGCGAGCCGATGAACCCGTGGAATATGACGGCACGGGGCTCGCGGGCGGCCAGTTCCAGCATGACGGGCTCGAAGGCCCTGACGCAGTGCAGCACTACGGGCAGTTGCCGGTCGCGCGCCAGTGCCAGCTGGGCGCGGAAGGCGGCCAGTTGCTGCTGGCGCCCGGCGCCGCGGGCATAGTCGAGCCCCGTCTCGCCGATGGCCTGTACGTCCGCCGGGAGCGTGCCGAGTGCGGCGATGTCCTCTTTGTCTGCATCCCACGGGTGGATGCCGGCGGTGCGGAGCTCGATGCCCCGGCCTGTCGGGCGGTGGGTGTGTATGTTGACGAATTGGGAGGTCATTGCGACAAAAGTACAAATTTTAAGTAAATTAAAAAATAATAGATAATGCATACGGATTTTTCGGAAAAAATTCGTACTTTCGCACGCGAATTATGCTGTTAGCAGGCTAACAACAAAAACCGGCCCGAAATTTAACCCAAAAATATCCAAACATAACAATCAAAATCTTTAACCATGTCGAAAATCATTACACTACGCAAGGGTCTCGACATCAATCTCCGGGGAAAGGCCCAGGAGTCTCTGGCCGACGCGCCGCAGGCTTCGGAGTATGCCCTCTCGCCGCTCGATTTCGAAGGCGTGACTCCCAAGTTGCTGGTTAAGGTAGGCGATGAGGTGAAAGCCGGTACGCCGCTGTTCTTCAACAAGTACAGCGAGCGTGTCCTCTTCACGTCGCCTGTCAGCGGGACGGTTGCTGCCGTCAACCGCGGGGAGAAGCGCAAGGTGCTCTCCGTAACCGTAACGCCGGATGCCACGCAGAGCTACGAGGAGTTCGCCAAGCCCGACCTCCAGAAAGCGTCCCGCGAGGAGATTGTCGAACTGCTGCTCCGTTCGGGCCTTTGGCCGATGATCGTGCAGCGGCCCTATGGCATCATCGCCGACCCGAACGACACGCCGAAGGCCGTTTTCATTTCCGCCTTCGACTCCGCGCCGCTGGCCCCGGATTACAACTTCGTGCTCCGCAACGAGCAGAAGAACCTCCAGGCCGGCATCGAGGTGATGCGCCGCCTCACGCCGGGCAAAGTGCACCTTTCGGTGCGTGCCAAGGCCGAGGGGCAGATGCCCATGCTCAAGGGTGCCGAGCTGCACACCTTCGCGGGCAAGCATCCCGCGGGCAACGTCGGCATCCAGATCCACCACATCGACCCCGTGAACAAGGGCGACGTCGTGTGGACGGTCAATATCCAGGATCTGGCCATCATCGGCCGCCTGTTCAACGAAGGCCGCGTCGACATGACGAAGATCATCGCCGTAGCCGGCTCTGAGATCGAAAAACCGCAGTACTGCCGCGTCGTCGCGGGCGCCAGGGTCGATTCGATCCTCCGGGGCAACGTGAAACCCCAAAAGGAGGGCGACCATGTACGCATCATCTCGGGCAACGTGCTCACCGGCACGAAGACTCCGGCCGACGGCTTCCTCGGTTTCTATGCCAATCAGCTTACGGTGATCCCCGAGGGCGACAAGTACGAGCTGCTGGGCTGGGCGATGCCCCGTTTCAACAAGTTCTCCGTATCGCGCTCCTATTTCTCGTGGCTCTGCCCGAAGAAGGCCTACGACCTCGACACCAACATGAACGGCGGCGAGCGCCCGTTCGTCGTGACGGGGCTCTACGAGCAGTACCTGCCGATGGACATTTACCCGATGTACCTGCTGAAGGCCTGCCTTGCCGGCGACATCGACAAGATGGAGAACCTCGGCATCTACGAGGTCGTGGAGGAGGATTTCGCCCTGTGCGAATTCGTAGACCCCTCGAAGATCGAGATACAGCAGATCATCCGCGACGGTATTAACTTAATGATTAAGGAGGCATAACGATGAGCGCATTACGCAATTTGGTAGATAAGATCAAGCCCACGTTCACCAAGGGTGGCAAGCTGGGCTTCCTGGAGTCGACGTTCGATGCGTTCGAGACATTCCTGTTCGTACCGAACACCACGACGCAGAAAGGCGCGCACATACGCGACTGCAACGACATGAAGCGTACGATGATCATGGTGGTCGTCGCCCTGATGCCGGCGCTCCTGTTCGGGTTCTATAACACGGGTTACCTGCATTTCCTCTCGCAGGGCGTACAGCCCGAATTCTGGGCTTCGCTCTGGTTCGGGTTCCTCAAGGTGCTGCCCATCATCGTCGTTTCGTACGTCGTCGGCCTGGGCATCGAGTTCGCCTTCGCACAGGCCCGCGGCCACGAGGTCAATGAAGGTTTCCTTGTGACGGGCCTGCTGATCCCGATGATCATGCCGGTGGACATCCCGCTGTGGATGGTGGCGCTGGCCACGGCCTTCTCGGTCATCTTCGGCAAGGAGGTGTTCGGCGGTACGGGTATGAACGTCTTCAACCCCGCGCTGCTGGCCCGCGCCTTCGCGTTCTTCGCCTATACGCCCTCGATGTCGGGCGCTACGGTGTGGATTGCAGGCATGACGGAAGATATGAAGAACGTCGCAGCCAATATCCCGGGCTATGTGCCGCAGGTGGTGGACGGCTTCTCGGGCGCTACGGCACTCGAAAACCTGAGCACCACGGGCCAGATGGGCTATTCGGCCATGGATGCCTTCCTCGGTTTCATTCCGGGGTGTATCGGCGAGACCTCGACGCTGGCAATCCTCCTGGGCGCCGCGATCCTCCTGTTCACGGGCGTCGCTTCGTGGCGCACGATGGTTTCGGTATTCGTCGGCGGGCTGGCGATGGGCTATTTCTTCCAGGCGATCGGTGTGACGACCTATCCGGCATGGTACCACCTGATCATCGGCGGTTTCGCATTCGGTGCCGTCTTCATGGCCACCGACCCCGTGACCTCGGCCCAGACCAATACGGGCAAGTATATCGTGGGGCTGCTGACCGGTGCGCTGGCAGTGCTGATCCGCGTGGTCAACCCGGCCTATCCCGAGGGCATGATGCTGTCGATCCTCTTTATGAATGCGCTGGCTCCGCTGGTGGACTACTACGTGGTCGAGGCGAACATCTCGCGCAGAAAGAAACGTGTTAAACTGGCGAAATAGGGGAGATATATGGCAACGAAAAAATTCAAATGCACAGTCTGCGGCTATATCCACGAAGGGAAGGCCGCTCCCGAAACATGCCCCGTTTGCGCGGCTCCCGCTTCGGCGTTCGTCGAGATCGAGGACGCGAAGAAGAAGGGGATGCTGAGCGACAAGAACGGCAACGCATATATTATAATGTATTCGACCGTGATGGTCGTGATCGTGGCGACGCTGCTCGCCGTGGCGGCACTCTCGCTCCAGAAGCGCCAGTATGCCAACGAGCTGAACGAAAAGAAATCCTCGATCCTCTCGTCGCTCTCGGCGCAGGGGCAGAACTACGACACCTTCATCGACGCCTACGTCGTCGACGCCCGGGGCGAGAAAGTCGAGGGGCAGGACGTATTCGAACTGCTCAAGGACTTGCCGGGTGCTTTCGACGACGGCAAATTCCCCGTGTTCGAGGCCAAGGACGGCCGTGTGGTGATCCCGGTTACGGGTACCGGTCTTTGGGGCCCGGTCTGGGGTTATGTGGCGCTCGAAAAGGATATGGACACGATGGCCGGTATCATCATGGCCCACAAGGGCGAGACCCCGGGCCTGGGTGCCGAGATCGCCACGCCGAAATACCAGGCGCTGTTCGTCGGCAAGAAGATTTTCAAGGGCGACCAGTTCGTTTCCGTGAAGCTGCGTAAGGGCGGCGCACAGGATCCCGAGCATGAAGTGGATGCCATTTCGGGCGGTACGAAGACTTCGGACGGCGTGACGGCGATGCTTTACAACAGCCTGCACCACTACCTGCCGCTGCTCGAAGCCAAGCGCAAGGCCGCAATCGAGGATGTCGTGTTTGCTCCCGTGCGGGATGAGTCTAACGAAGAAAATGTAGGAAACAATGAGTAAGCAAGAAAAAGAGCCTTTGTTTTCGGCTAAGAATATGAAGTTCCTGACGGGGCCGTTCTCCGCGAACAACCCGGTCATCGTGCAGATCCTGGGTATCTGCTCGGCGCTGGCCGTCACCGTGCAGCTCAAGCCCGCCATCGTCATGGCCCTCTCCGTGACGGTCGTGACGGGTTTCTCGAACCTGGTGATGTCGCTGCTGCGCAACGGCGTGCCTTCGCGCATCCGCATCATCGTGCAGCTGGTGGTCATCGCCGCGCTGGTAATCCTGGTCGACCAGGTGCTCAAGGCCTTTGTCTTCGAGGTGTCGAAGCAGCTGTCGGTCTATGTCGGCCTTATCATCACCAACTGTATCGTCATGGGACGTATCGAGGCATTCGCGCTGGCTAACAAGCCGTGGGCGTCGCTGCTCGACGGTATCGGCAACGGCCTGGGGTACGGCCTGATCCTGGTGATCGTGGCTTTCTTCCGCGAGCTTTTCGGCTCGGGCACCCTGATGGGCTGGCGCATCATCCCCGAGAGCTGGTATGCGGCCGAGGGCGGCTGGTACTACAACAACGGGCTGATGCTCTTCCCGCCGATGGCGCTGATCATCGTGGGCTGCATCATCTGGGTGCACCGTTCGCGCAATAAGGATTTACAGGAAAAATAGGAGGGTAACGTATGGAATCATTGAATATCTTTATCCGGTCGATCTTCATCGACAACATGGTCTTCGCGTTCTTCTTCGGCATGTGTTCCTACATCGCCGTTTCGAAGAGCGTAAAAACGGCCCTCGGCCTCGGCGCCGCCGTTACGTTCGTGATGGTGATGACCGTGCCGCTGAACTACCTCCTGTATGAATTCGTACTCAAGGCAGGCGCCCTTTCGTGGGCCGGGCTGCCCGATGTGAACCTGGACTTCCTGACGTTCATCGTTTTCATCGCCACCATCGCCGCTTTCGTGCAGCTGGTGGAGATGGCCGTCGAGAAGTTCTCGCCGACGCTTTACAGCCAGCTGGGTATCTTCCTGCCGCTGATCGCCGTGAACTGCGCCATCATGGGCGGCTCGCTTTTCATGCAGCAGAAGGTCGATGCGCTGGAGCTGACGTCGCTCTGGCAGTCGATCGTCTACGGCCTGGGTTCCGGCCTGGGCTGGTGGCTCGCCATCGTCATGATGGCCGCCATCCGCGAGAAGACGACCTACTCGCAGATTCCCGCGGCGCTCAAGGGCCCCGGTATCGCGTTTATCATCACCGGCCTGATGGGTATCGCCTTCATGATCTTCTCGGGTATTCAGTTCTAACCTTAAAAGAGATTCGGAAAAAATGGAATTGACTATTATAGTTGCAATCATTGCCTTTCTGGTGGTGACCCTTCTGTTGGTGGGGCTGCTTCTCTTTGCAAAGGCCAAACTGACCTCGTCGGGCGAAGTTACGATCGACATCAACGGCGGCGAGAAGGTCATCACGACCGAAAGCGGCTCGACGCTGCTCGCAACGCTGGCCAACAACAAGGTCTTCCTGCCTTCGGCCTGCGGCGGCGGCGGTTCGTGCGGCATGTGCAAATGCCAGGTGATCGAGGGTGGCGGCGACATCCTGCCCACCGAGACCGGTTTCATCACGCGCAAGATGGCCAAGGAGCACTGGCGCCTGGGATGCCAGGTCAAGGTGAAGGAGAACCTCAAGATACAGGTTCCCGAAGCCGTGCTCGGCGTCAAGAAGTGGGAGTGCACCGTGGTCTCGAACCGCAATATCTCGACCTTCCTCAAGGAGTTCGTCGTCAAGCTGCCCGAAGGCGAGAACCTCAAGTTCCGCAGCGGCGGCTACATCCAGATCGACATCCCGAAATACGATGCCATCAAGTTCTCGGACATGGACGTCGACGAGGCCTACCGTGCCGACTGGGACAAGTTCAAGATGTGGGATCTGGTTACGACCAACCCCGAGGCTACGTTCCGTGCCTACTCGATGGCCAACCACCCGGCCGAGGGCAATATCATCATGCTCAACATCCGTATCGCCACGCCGCCTTTCGACAAGGCTACGGGCGGGTTCATGAAGGTGAACCCGGGTATCTGCTCGTCGTACATCTTCTCCCGCAAGCCGGGCGACAAGGTGACGATCTCGGGCCCCTACGGCGAGTTCTTCCTGCCGGACAACCTGCCCGACACGCAGGAGCTGATCTTCATCGGCGGCGGTGCCGGTATGGCCCCGATGCGCAGCCACCTGATGCATCTGTTCAAGACCGAAAAGACCAAGCGCCCCGTGTCGTTCTGGTACGGTGCCCGTGCGCTGAAGGAGGCTCCCTATGTGGACGAGTTCCATGCCATCGAAAAGGAGTTCCCCAATTTCAAGTTCAACCTGGCGCTCGACCGTCCCGATCCCGAGGCGGATGCCGCGGGCGTGAAATACACCCCGGGCTTCGTGCATAACGTGCTCTATGAGAATTACCTCAAGAACCACCAGGCGCCCGAGGACTGCATCTACCTCATGTGCGGCCCCCCGATGATGATCGCGTCGGTGGTCAAGATGCTGGACGACCTCGGAGTGCCGTCGGAGAATATCCTCTACGACAACTTCGGCTCGTAGCGGTGCGGTGATCCGCTGAACGCCGCAGGCGCATAAACGGGAAGGGGCGAAGATTCGAAGTGTTTCGAAGGCTTCGCTCCTTTCCGTTTGTCGTTTCCGCAGGGCGGGGAGTGCGGAGCTGCCGGGATTTTTTGTGTTGCATATCGGCCCGTCCGGAAATGTACACTTTTCGGGATAAATTATTATATTTGTACTAATAACCGATTCGACAAACTCCAAAAACCTTAATTCTATCGAAATGAACATTCCATTGATTTTCTGGATCGTCCCCGCCGCCGCTGTCATTGCCCTGGCCATAGCCTGGGCATTTTACCGCAGGATGAAGCGCGAGGACGAAGGTACCCCGCGCATGCGCGAGATCGCCGAGCACGTGCGCAAGGGCGCCATGGCCTACCTGCGCCAGCAGTACAAGGTCGTACTGATCGTATTCATCATCCTGGCGCTGTTCTTCGCCTACCTGGCCTACGGCGCCGGGGTACAGAACCCCTGGGTGCCCTTCGCCTTCCTGACGGGCGGTTTCTTCTCGGGGCTTGCCGGCTATTTCGGCATGAAGACGGCGACCTACGCCTCGGCGCGTACGGCCAACGCCGCACGCCAGTCGCTCGACCGCGGCCTGAAGGTCGCCTTCCGCAGCGGCGCCGTGATGGGGCTCGTGGTCGTGGGGCTCGGGCTGCTGGACATCTCGTTCTGGTATATTATCCTCGAACGCTTCGTGGAGGTGTCGGGGCCGCAGAAACTCGTGGTCATCACCACGACGATGCTGACCTTCGGCATGGGCGCCTCGACGCAGGCCCTCTTCGCACGTGTCGGCGGCGGTATCTATACCAAGGCGGCCGACGTGGGTGCCGACCTGGTGGGTAAGGTCGAGGCGGGGATCCCGGAGGACGATCCGCGCAACCCCGCGACCATCGCCGACAACGTGGGCGACAACGTAGGCGACGTGGCCGGTATGGGCGCCGACCTCTACGAGAGCTATTGCGGTTCGGTGCTCGCCACGGCGGCGCTGGGCGCGGCGGCGTTCGCCACGGCCGACGGCATGGCGATGCAGCTCAAGGCCGTGCTGGCGCCGATGCTGATCGCGGCCGTGGGGATCGTGCTCTCGATCATCGGCATCTTCCTCGTGCGAACCCGTGAGGGCGCCTCGATGCGCGAGCTGCTCCGCTCGCTGGGCGTGGGTGTCAATTTCAGTTCGCTGCTGATTGCCGGCGCGACGTTCGGCATCCTCTACCTGCTGGGTATCCAGAACTGGCTCGGGCTGTCGTGCTCGGTCATCACGGGGCTCGTCGCCGGTATCATCATCGGGCAGGCTACCGAATATTACACTTCGCACTCCTATAAACCGACGCAGAAGATCGCCGGAAGCGCCCAGACCGGGCCGGCCACGGTCATCATCGCCGGGGTCGGGTCGGGCATGATCTCGACGGCCATCCCCGTCCTGACGATCGGTGCCGCGATTATCCTCGCCTATCTGTGCGCCATCGGCTTCGACATGGAGAATATGATGGCTCCGATGAATATGTCGCTGGGGCTCTACGGCATCGGCATCGCCGCCGTCGGTATGCTCTCGACGCTGGGCATCACGCTCGCCACGGACGCCTACGGCCCGATCGCTGACAATGCGGGCGGCAATGCCGAAATGAGCGGCCTCGGCCCCGAGGTGCGCAAGCGCACCGATGCGCTGGACGCGCTGGGCAATACGACCGCTGCCACGGGCAAGGGCTTCGCCATCGGATCCGCGGCGCTGACCGCACTGGCACTGCTGGCATCCTACATCGAGGAGATCCGTATCGGGTTGCTGCACAACGGCATCACGATGCTTGACCTGCCCAACGGCACCTCGCAGCTGGTCGAGAAGGCTTCGATCCTCGATTTCATGGAGTATTACCAGGTCACGCTGATGAACCCGACGGTGCTGATCGGCATCTTCATCGGCGCCATGATGTCGTTCCTGTTCTGCGGCCTGACGATGAACGCCGTGGGACGTGCCGCCGAGAGCATGGTGAACGAGGTGCGCCGCCAGTTCCGCGAGATCAAGGGCATCCTCACGGGCGAAGGCACGCCGGACTATGCCCGCTGCGTGGAGATTTCGACCCGCGGCGCACAGCGCGAGATGATGTTCCCCAGCCTGCTGGCCATCGTCGTGCCGGTAGCCGTCGGTCTCGTGTTTGGCGTGGCCGGCGTGATGGGCCTGCTGGTCGGCGGCCTCAGCTCGGGTTTCGTGCTGGCCGTGTTCATGGCCAATGCGGGCGGCGCGTGGGACAATGCCAAGAAGATGGTCGAGGAGGGGCATTTCGGCGGCAAAGGCTCCGAATGCCACAAGGCCACCGTGGTGGGCGATACCGTCGGCGACCCGTTCAAGGACACTTCGGGCCCGTCGCTTAACATCCTTATCAAGCTGATGTCGATGGTTTCCATCGTCATGGCCGGGCTGACGGTGGCTTGCCACCTGTTCTGACCCATGTGACGATAAAGGCAATAAGAAAAGCCACCCGGGGAAGGTGGCTTTTTTTATGGCCTTGCAGCGGGGCTATTTCTTGCTCGCGCCGCTTTCGAGGATCGAGACGATGGAGTAGAGCGTGAAGCAGATGGCTCCGAAACCCGTCAGGACGCGTGCGGGGACGAAATATTTGGGTTCGGAGAGCGCCGCCTCGTAGAGGAATGCCGCGAGGAAGAGGCAGGCCAGCGCCGTAAGCACCGGGATGATCGGGATGCGGTTGGCCAGCGGGAAATCGGCGTGCCAGATCTTTGCCAGCAGGATGACCTTGCTCGATATGCTCCAGCAGATCAGTGCCAGCCCTATGAGCACGAAGCCCACGAAGCTGATCGCCTCGCCCCGGAGCGTGAAGAGGAGGATCAGCCCCAGCACGAAGGCCAGGCCGCCCATCGCGAGCACCAGCCCCATCCACCGGCGGCGTTCTTCCATCGTATAGCTGCCCCGTGCCTGGCGTGCGATGCTGGCCACCAGCGCGATGAGCGACGTACAGACGCAGGCGATGCCGAACATGACGCTTCCCGCCACGATATGCGCCGGGAGCGTTCCCAGCGCGAAGAGCAGGATGCACCACACCCATGCCCCGGCGGCTATGGCCGACACGATGAAGATCAGCAGCGAACTCTGCCCGCGGGTGAAGCCTGCGGGGTTGACCGAGAAGGTGCTGTCACCCGAGTTCTTGGGGATCAGGCTGAACCGCGTCGAGGAGGTGGCCGCCGTCGAGACGCACGCTGTGATGAACCCCAGCCCGCAGACGACATGCCCCGTGACGAACGCCCCGGTCATGTGCGACTGGATGATGAAAAGCCCGCAGATGACCGTCATGGCGGCGACCGCATAGCCGATGGCCGGGAAAAGGTATTTCGCGGCGGCGGTATAGGTGCCGATGATCTGGCGGATGATGGTGGCGGCGGTACAGTAAAGCGCGATGCAGATCGAGCCCAGGAAAAAGAGCACGGGGCCTGCCGTGAGCCGCGAGGGGTCGTCGCCGGCGGCGAAAACGTAGGCGCCGTAAGCGAAACAGAAGGCTGCCATCGCAAGGGGAATGGCGCGGAAGAGGATGCTTATGCCATAGTTCATAATCGGAGTTTTTGTTATGCGCCAGCCTGCAAATCATGAACCAAACGAAAAAATGGCTATCTTTGCCCCATGGAAAATATCGTTTTCGACCTGGGCGGAGTGCTTTTTGCCCGCGACAGAAGCAAGTGTACGCAAGAATTCCACGACTTTTTCAGTTTCATCCGTTCGGAGCCCATGCCGGCTTTCTGGGAGGACTACGACCGCGGGGTGTCGACGCTCGACGAGGTGACCGGCATCCTTTCCGGGATCAATGCCTGCCCGCGCGCGAAATGCGAGGAGTACCTGCGTCTGTCGATCGACATGCAGGAACCCGTGAAGCCCACCGAGCAGCTTGTCCGCGACCTGAAGGCCGCCGGCTACAAGTTGTATGTGCTTTCGAACATGTCGCGCGAGTTCATCGACTTCCTGCGCCGTTTCCCCGTCTACGGGCTTTTCGACGGTGAGGTGGTCTCCTGCGAGGAGGGCGTGGTGAAACCCGAGCCGGAAATCTACCGGCGACTGCTCGGCCGTTACGGACTCGATCCTGCGCAGACGCTCTTTATCGATGACCGCCCGGCCAATATTGCCGCCGCAGCGGCGCTGGGTATCCGCGGGCAGCTGTTCGACCATTCGGCGCCGGCCGCAACCTGCGACCTGCTGCGCCGTCGGCTGCTGCCCCGAAAGTAGGGTAGCGCGTCAAGACCATATCCGGGTACTCCGTCCGTATAGCCGTACCCGCAGGCCGTTCGCTCCGCCCGCACGAATCGTCGGCTTCCTCTTTTGCAGCAGTTTTCCCTGTCCCGTGATCCGATCCGTCCGACGATTGAAAAATAAAAAGGGCCGCTCATTGCGAGCGGCCCTTTGCTTTGGATCGGATTCCGTTATTCGAAGTTGGCATCCTTCATCAGTTCATACTCCGGCGAGAGTGCGTACATGCGTACGTATTCGAACTTGCCGGTGTCGACGAGTTTGAATTCGAATGCGTGCGTCACCTTGCCCGTGCCCGAGCCGATGTGCTGCGTGTAGAGCATCATCTGTACGGTGTAGATCACGTCGATGCCGGAAATCATCTTGACATCGGGGTAGAGCGTACCCAGGGCGGCGGACATTACCTCGCCGAAACGCTTCTCTACTTCGTCGTAGAATGCCTGGTACGATGCGCGCATGGCATCCTTGTCTTCCGACCCCCAGTTGTCGTAGGCCGATATGTCTTCACCGGCTTCGCTCCAGTAGTATTTCGGAAGCGTGTTGATACGCCAGTTCAGGTTGGTGTAGCTTGCCGCGCAACCGCTGTAATATTCCGAATCCGTGAGGCGGCTCCCGCTACGGTTATCCGTCGTATAGGCGGCGTCCTTGTTCTGGAGTACCCAGTCCACGCAAGCCTGGTAGAAGCTCTTGCTGTAAGCGCTGCGGTCGGGGGCCACGACGAGCGTCATGCTGGGGTCGAAGTTCCATTTGCCGCTGACCTTCTTGAACGGGCCGTCGAGCGTCTCTGTGTCCTCGGTCTTGATCCAGTCCGCACCGTCGTAAGTGTACTCGTCGGCGAAGAGCAGGGTCACCTTGTCCGTCGAGTCGTAGAAGTGGTATGCCACGTTCATCTTCTCCTCGGCCAGGGCGTAGGGATATTTGTACTTCAGGTAGAGGGGCAGGTAGGTGTCCTGCGAGAACGACGAACTGAAGTTGGGATTGGTGGCGCCCATCTGCGTGTAGTCCTCGGGGTTGACCATCGTGGTGTTTTCTGCGGCTGCCCACGACGTGCCGTCGAAGGTGTAAATCGCATAGCGGTTCTTGGTCACCGCGGCGCGGGTCATGCCGAAGGAAGCTGCCGAAGCATTGGCTGCCGGCTTGACAGAAGTGACCATCGTATTGAGGAACTTGCTGCCCGATACGCCGATCGCATAGCCTTCCACGACGACTTCCTGTCCGTCGAGTGCTGGGTCTACGGCGCCGTCCAGGACATACGAGAGGCTGCCTTGTGCCGTCAGCGCTTCGTCGTTGATGACGTTGTAGTAGTTGCCGTCGATTTTCAGCGTACCCGTGTAACGCACGTACTGCGCCGTGGTCAGCGTCAGGTAACCGTCCATGTCGGTACCGTCCATTTCGCGGATCGCGGGGTAGGTGAACTTATTGGCCTCGGTATTGAGTTTGGTGACGGTCGATGCCGCGGGGTACTGGTTCAGCCCGGCATAAGCCGAAGTGGTACCTTCCACGCTGACCAGATCGCCGATGGCATAGGTTCCGGTCGGGTCGGCATTGGTATAGATGAGGATCGACCCTGTGCCGTCGTTGATGAGGAAGCCGCGCTTGTAGGTCGCTGCGATCTGTCCCTTCACGCTGAACGTGCCGGGATCGGCCGATGCGACGACGCCCACGGGCGTGAATGCGGGCTGCGAACCCTCCTCGGTGATCGTGGCGACCATCATGTTGGCGAATTTGGGTGCGTCGCCGCTCTTGCTGACGGAGAAGAGGTAACCGGTCGCGGTGACCTTCTTACCGTCCAGGCTCTCGTCGATCTGCCCCTTGTTGGGGAAGGAGAGGCTGCCGGTGGCCGTCGCGGCACCGTCCACCTTGAGGTTGTAATAGTTGCCGCTGATCGAGAGCGTACCCGTCAGGCTGACGAATTTGATCGACGTTGCGGTCAGGTAGGCGTCGAGCTCGCTGCCCGACATGGCCTGTGCCGTGGGGAAGGCGAAATTCTTGGTTTTCTCCACGAGCGTGATCTCGGCCGTGTTGCCGAATTGCATGCCGCTGTTGTATTCCGTAACGGCACCCTTGACCTTCACTACATCGCCTAGCGAGTAGTTCGACGGGGCGTTCAGATATACCAGAATAGCCCCCGTGGTGTCGTCGACGATAAAGCCGCGGGCATAGGCAGCCGAAACGGTGCCCTGCACGGTATAGTCGCCGGGGGCAATGATTTCGCTGATCTTGTTGATGGTCTCGGGGATTTCGCCGCCTCCGGTCGAAGGCTCCTGTTCGGAGTAGGCGTATTCGGCGATGACGTAGTCGCCGGCCTCGGCGTTCTTGACGGCCTCCTTGAGGATGCGCGGCAGGTAGTTGGCTGCCGGCTTACCGGGTGTAAAGTAGTCGGCCGTGATCTCCTCGCCCCAGGCTACCTCGTAGTCGGCGGCCTTGAGCTCGTAGGTCGAGGCGGAAGCGATGCCGGTGATGGCCTCGGATATCTCGCCGCGCTGGTTCTTATAGGTAACGGTGACAGTCGAGCCGTTCGAGAGGTAGCTATCGTAACCTGCAGCCAGGAATGCGGGCAGGTACGTCGTGGCGGAAGCGGCTTCGGAGAAACATTTTGCAGTGCCTACGGCGGCCAGGGCTGCCACTGCATCGGGCCCTGCGGCTTCGGCGATCGCCTTGTTGGCGGCGTTCGACGCGACGCTGGCGTAGTCGGCGTCGGTCATCGTGTATTTCAGCACCTGGACGTCGGTGATCTCCTTGTCGGGGTTGAACCCGTCCAGATACTCCTCGTTGTAATCGTCGACATTACAACCCCCCCCCACGAATGCTATCGTCGCAAGGGCCAGAAGGTATTTTACAATATGCTTGTTCATATGGTTCGCTGTAATTAGAAGTTAATTTTCAGTCTTACGGTATAGGTACGACCGAACGAGTACATTACGGCATATACGTTCTGCCAGATACCTTCGTCGGCTGCGGCGCACTGCGCGTCCATGATGTAGTTGTAGTCGTAGACGTTGTTCACGTTGCCGTAGATCGTGGCGCGTACGTTGCCGATCTTGAAGGCGTAGCTGGCCGAGAGGTCGAGCTGGTGTCCCCACGGAATTTTCCACGGGTCTTTCACGTCGACGGTCGAGTTACCGCTCAGGCTGGTCTGCGAACCGATGTAGAAGTCGGCGTAGTTGTTGCCGTAGGCGTTCCAGTCGGCGCTGACGCGCAGGCCCTTCATCGGGCGTACCGTGACGCCGAGGGCTCCGGTGGTCTGTGCCGAACCGCCGACCTTGATGCCTTTCTGCTTCAGGTTCAGCCATGCGTGGTCTTCAGCCATGATGCCCGAGGCGACCGTGCCGTCCAAAGCCTTGGTCAGGGGCTGCCCCTGCGTGTCGTAGATGTAGCCCTTCGAGTCGCTGTCCCACTGCCAGTCGCCCAGCGAAAGCATACCAGTCACGTCCAGCCAGCGGTTGGGGCGCAGTACGAAGTCCAGTTCGAGGCCCATGTGGCGTGCGTCCACACCCGAGAGGTTCACGCGGGCGTAGTCGCCGTTGGCCATCGAGCTGGAACGTACGACCGACTTGTCCATCCAGAGCGTGTAGTAACCGTTCAGGTTGACCGAAAGGATGCCCGAGCGGAACCCGTAGCCTACCTCGGCCGAGAAGACCTTTTCGTTCAGCGGGTCGGGGTTCTTGGCGTTACTCGTGGTGCTCTGCAGGAACGCGCCGCCCGAGAAGAACGGGGCGCGGCTGATGTAGCCCAGGTTGGCGAACACGTTGTGTTTCTCGTTGATGTTGTAGTTGGCGCCTCCCTTGACCGTGTAACCGATGAAGTTCACGTGCTCGGACTCGGCGTGTGCGGCGTCGTAGTAGAAGCGGTCGTAGCGCCAGTAGCCGGTGTTGGAAACCGAACCCGATACGAAGGCGTTGAGGTTTTTCTTCGTCCACTCCAGCTGGGCGAATACGCCTTCCTGGTGTACGTGGCCGTCGTAGTCGCGGTAAACCTTGTCGCCGACCTGTAATTTCTGGTATTTCCAGTTGGGATCGGCTGCGGCGGCGTTCTGCTCGGCCTTGACGTTCTTGCGGCTGTCGTCGTCGATGTAGTACTTACCGTCGTAGAGGTCGATGATCTCGTTGTTGTGCTCGCCGATGTAGTAGCGCACGTCGATACCGGCCGACAGTTCGAGCGACTTGGAGATTTGGTTGGTATAGGTCGAGAGCAGCCCGTACCACATGTGGTTGTTGTTGCTCTTCGACATGATCATGCGCGAACCGTCGGGACTGGCGGCGTTCATCTCCTGGATCTTGTCGTAGGCGAACGTGCCGTCGGGGTTACGGAAGGTGGTGTTCAGCACGCCGTAGTTGGTACCCTTCCACATGTTGCGGTCTGCCGAGGTGCGGCCCTGGCCCGAGTAGCCGCTGCCGCGTCCGATCGACATGTAGAGCGCCGTCGAGAGCGACGACTTGTAGTCGATCTGCCACTGGTGGTTCAGCGAGATCTGGGGCTTGTGGTATTCGTTGAAGTGCGAGTAGCGCTGCCTGCCGTTCTTGTCGAAACCGTACTCGGCGTTGTAGCGGTACATGTCCTTTTCGCCCATGAAGTTCTTGGCTTTCTGCCACTCCTCGATCTTCAGTCCGTCGTCGAGGGCATGGCGCTGCGCGTGCTTCTGCGGGGCGCCGAAGGCGGTCAGCGACAACTGGTGGCGGTCGTTGATGCGCTTCGAGATGTTGACGAACCAGTTGTAGCCTTCGAAGTTGGTTCCCTGGATGTAACCGTCGCCCCAGCGCTTCGCGCCGAGTACCGACAGTGCCCAGCCGCTCTTCGTGAGGCCCGTCGAGAGGCTGAACGAAAGGCTGTAAAGGCCATCGTTACCTACGCCGAACGAGAACGTGCCGCCCTGCTTGGCCTCGATGCCGTTGGTCACGATGTTGACCGAACCGCCGACCGAGGGAGACGAGATTTTCGAGGCGCCCAGGCCGCGCTGGGTCTGCATGCTGCGCGTCACGTCCGAGAGGCCGGCCCAGTTCGACCAGTATACGCCGCCCCACTCCATATCGTTCACGGGGACGCCGTTGACCATCACGGCCACGTTGGCCGCCTGGAAACCGCGCATGTTGATCTTCGAGTCGCCGAAGCCGCCGCCGTCCTTGGTCACGTAGACGCCCGGCGTCGATTTCAGGATTTCGGGGAACTCCTGTCCGCCGAGTTTGTAGCTGATCTCCTCGGCGTTGACCGTCGATACGGCTACCGGGGTTTTGCGCTGCACGGCCACCGACTGCATGACGATGACATCCTGCAATGCCACGGCGTCGGGCTCCATCTGGATGATGCCCAGGCGTGCGTTCGGGCCCGTGACGGGTTTTTTGGTCGGGACGTAGCCCACGTAGCTGATCTCGATCTCCTTGGCATCGGTCTTCAGCGTGAAGTTGCCGTCGACGTCGGTGCTGACACCCTGCGATGTGCCGGGTACGGTCACAGAGGCACCGATCAGCGGTGCGCCGGTCTCATCTACGATTTTACCCGTAACTGCCGATTGCGCGACAGCGGCGGACACTCCGAACAGAATCAGGGCGGCCGTCATGAGGAAATGTTGTAAATGTTTTCTCATACTTTTTAATGGATTAGTAAATAAAAGAGTGTAATGGATATTTCGGTTTCTTCATTTCTGGGTGTCGCGATCCGCGGCACTAATATCGGGGATTTCTCCGCTTCCGCCGGCGGGATGGTTGGAATTTCACAGGATTTTAACCCCCGGCAACCTTTCGGGAAGGCTTTGTGATACATAAAATACTGGGGTTTGTATAAAGTTGCGAGGGATACTCCGCGTGTGAGATACCCCTCGTCGTTGCGTATCGCCGGCCGTGCCCGGCGATAGCCGATATCCGGTTTGCATACCTTCTCCCGCACCGTATCGGTGATGCAGGGTGCCGGTGGAAACCGTTATTTCCATAAAGCCGTCCATAATTTGCTTATACAAATTTAAACCAAATATTTCACAGCCGCAACAGAACACCGCAAATTTTGTTCAAATATTTTTCAACCTGTTGACGGGCACTGCCTTGCACGTGCGGCACGTTCCTTGTGCAGCTGACTCGCATGCAGGCTTTCAAGGAACTATACTGGCGTTATTCGCTTTTCGTGTTGATCCTCGGACTGGGGGTCACGATCTTCATCGAGCTGACCCCGTTTTTGGGCGGGGTGCTGGGTGCCATGACGATCTACGTGCTGCTCCGGCGGCAGATGCATTACCTCACGGCCTGCCGCAAATGGCGGCGCAGCCTGGCCGCGTCGCTGCTGCTGGGCGAGGCGGTGCTGTGTTTCCTGGTGCCAATCAGCCTGATCGTCTGGATGGTCGTCAACCAGGTGCAGGACATCGCCCTCGCGCCCGAGTCGGTCGTCGAGCCGCTCAAGCACATCGCTGCGCTGATCCACGACAAGACGGGATACAACCTCTGGCAGGAGAAGAACATCACGTCGCTCGTGGGCGTGATCCCCCGGCTGGGGCAGTGGGTGCTGGGCAGCATCATGGATTTCGGCATCAACATCATCGTGCTGCTGTTCGTGCTCTATTTCATGCTCATCGGCGGCCTGCGCATGGAAGGCTACTGCCGCGAGATACTGCCTTTCAACCGGGACGTGGGCAGCAGCGTCATGCGCGAGGTGCACATGATCGTCCGTTCGAATGCCATCGGCATCCCCCTGCTGGCCGTCGTGCAGGGCGTCGTGGCGTTCGTGGGCTACCTGGTCTTCAACGCCCCGAGCCCGCTGTTCTGGGGCGTGCTGACCTGTTTCGCAACGATCATCCCCATCTTCGGGACGGCGCTCATATGGCTGCCGCTTGCGGGTTACATGGCGCTGACGGGCGACTGGGGGCCGGCCATCGGGCTGCTCCTCTACGGCGGGCTGGTCGTGACGCACGTGGACAACGTCGTGCGGTTCATCATGCAGAAGAAGATGGCCGATACGCATCCGCTGGTGACGATCTTCGGCGTTTTCATCGGGCTGTCGCTCTTCGGGTTCATGGGCGTGATTTTCGGGCCGCTGATGCTGGAGATGTTCGTCTTCTGCGTCAATATCTTCAAGAAGAAGTACCTCGACGGGACGTCGTACAAGCAGTTGTTCGTCCCCGAGCAGGATATTCAGGCATAGCCCGCCGGGCGCTTCCGGGCGGGGCGCTTTTACGAAAAGTAACCGTTTCCGGTGTTTTTTGTGAAAAATCCCTGTAAAATGGTTGGAATTTCAAATTGTTTATTATCTTTGTTATTGGAATAACAGTAAAAGCGGCAACAAGAACCCTTAATCAAAAATATCACAATGGCGAGAAATCTCAAAATCAGAGACCTTACGTTGCGCGACGGACAGCAGTCCTCGTTTGCGACGCGCATGTCGCAGGCACAGGTAGACCGTTGCCTGCCCTTCTACAAGGATGCAAATTTCTATGCGATGGAGGTCTGGGGCGGTGCCGTACCCGACTCGGTGATGCGTTATCTCAACGAGAACCCGTGGACGCGCCTGGAGACGATCTACAAGGCTGTGGGCAAGGTGTCGAAGCTCACGGCGCTTTCGCGCGGCCGTAACCTGTTCGGCTATGCGCCTTACCCCGACGACGTGATCGACGGCTTCTGCCGCAACGCGATCGAAAGCGGGCTGGGCATCATGCGTATCTTCGATGCCCTGAACGACGTGGACAACGTGAAATCGACGATCAAATACGTCAAGCAGTACGGCGGCATCGCCGACTGCGCCGTATGTTATACGGTCGACCCGAAATATCCCGAACCCTCCTTCATGCAGCGCCTGATGGGCAAGAAACAGCCGCAGCCCGTCTTCACGGATGCCTATTTCCTCGATAAGGCAAAACAGATGGCCGCACTGGGCGCCGACATGATTACCATCAAGGACATGTCGGGCCTGATCCCGCCGCGCCGTGTCGCCACGCTGGTCAAGCTGTTCAAGAAGAACATCTCGATTCCGGTCGATTTCCATACCCACTGTACCCCCGGCTACGGCCTGGCTTCGGTGCTCGCGGCCATCGTGGCCGGCGTCGACATCGTCGATACCAACTGCTGGTATTTCGCCGAAGGCACGGGTGCCCCGGCCATCGAGCTGGTACACGTCTTCTGCAAGAAGCTCGGCGTTGATACCGGTGTGAACATGGAGGCCGTGGCCAAGATCAACACCCAGCTGCGCGAGATCCGCAAGGAGCTCAACCAGTCGGTATTCGGCGCGGACAAACCCGAGCCCAAGGCGTTCAACCCGCTGACCGACAAGCTGCCCGCCGAGATCGACGCCCTGTTCGACAAGGCTATCGCGGCCGCCAAGGCCGACGATGAGGACGCTACGATCGACGCCTGCCGCAAGATCGAGGCCTATTTCGGGTTTCCGGCTCCCAACGAACTGGTGCAAAAGGCCGAGATACCCGGCGGCATGTACTCGAACATGGTCGCCCAGCTCAAGCAGCTCAAGGCCGAGGACATCCTGCCGCGCGCCATGGAGCTGATCCCCTCGGTGCGCCTGGCCGCAGGCCTGCCGCCGCTGGTGACCCCGACCTCGCAGATCGTCGGTGCGCAGGCCGTCAACTGCGCCCTCGACGAGAAGGCCGGGCGTCCGATGTACACCAACAAGAGCTCGCAGTTCGTCGGCCTGGTCAAGGGCGAGTACGGACACACGCCCGTGAAGATCGACCCCGAATTCCGCTTCAAGATCTGCGGCGTGCGTGAGGAGACGCCCTACGATACGTCGAAATACCAGATGCAGCCCAACCCCGAGCTGCCCGAGGCCGGAGGTGTGAAGCTCGCCGCCAACGGGAAAGAAGTGCTGCTGCTCGAGCTGTTCCCGATGGTCGCCAAGACATTCCTCACGGACATGAAGGTCAAGGCTTACGCCGCGGCCAAACCCGCCGAGCCCAAGGCCGAGGAGAAGAAAGTCGAGGAGGTGAAGAAGATCGTCATCACGGGCAATGCCGTGACGGCGCCGCTGCCCGGCCGCATCATCGAACTCAAGGTCAAAGTGGGCGATACGGTCAAGGCCGGCGACGAGATCGCAGTCCTGGAGGCCATGAAAATGGAGAATTCCGTGACGACCGATTACGCCGGCACGGTGAAGCAGGTGCTGGTGCAGCCCGGCGAGAACGTGGCGACCGACGCCGTACTGGCCGAGATCGGATGATCCCCTCCGGCACATTCGTCCGAAGAATGGGCAGCCGGCTGTATGTCGGTTGCCCTTTTTCGTGCGGTTTTCCTGAAAAACAGTATATTTGTACCATCAAATAATTAAACCTCAGACTTATGGCATTTCTAAAAGAATTCAAGGAGTTCGCCCTCAAGGGGAATGTGATGGACATGGCCGTCGGTGTAATCATCGGCGGTGCATTCGGCAAAATCGTCTCGTCGTTGGTGAACGACATCCTGATGCCGCCGATCGGGGCGCTGATCGGCAATACCGATTTTTCGCAGCTGCGGCTCGATATTTCGAAGTTCCGGGACATGACTTCGAGTGCCGTGCATGCCGTCGGCGACGTCGTGACGGGCGGCGGCGAAGCCGCTGCAAAGGCGGCTGCCGAGCCCGTTTACTGGAATTACGGCGCCTTCATCCAGCAGTGCATCGACTTCACGATCCTGGCGTTCTGCGTCTTCCTGATGGTCAAACTGATGAACCGCCTGATGCGGAAAAAGGAGGAGGCAGCTCCGGCACCCGCTCCCGAACCCGCACCCACGAAGGAGGAGTTGCTGCTGACGGAGATCCGCGACCTGCTCAGGGAGCAGAAGAAATAATTACCCGATACGTACAGCGGGCTGTCTGCATTTGGCAGGCAGCCCGCTTGTATTTGCGCGTGCCGGCCGTGCCCATGGGATTGTGGCAAGGGAGGGGAACCCGCTGCCCGGCCCGGCGGTCTTATTGGTCGGACTCCTTTTTGTGCGTATACTCCTGTAATATATAAGTGGTGAAGATCGGGAACATCATCATTCCCAGCGTAGGCAGCAGGATGGTGATGACCTTGCCGATGGCCGTGACGGCGAATATCTCGGCTCCGACGGTCGTGACGTTCATCCAGGCCCACCACAGGGCGTTTCCGAAACCGTGGAGTTTGTCATTGACGAATATTTCGTAGTCGTAGAAGACCAGTGCCGAGATATAGGTGAAAACCACGACCGTGAAGATGTAGGCCGTGAATAGCCGGCGGATCTTGTTGTCCACGAGCCATCGCACGACCACGTAGAGCGCCAGGAACGCCCGCATGAGCGGCATCACCCCGATCAGCATGGCCCAGTAGCGGGGGAGGTCTGCACCGCTCCAGGCCAGGATGTTCAGGTAGGGGATCGAGATCAGGAAGAACAGAATGTTCCGCCCGAAGAAGCGTCCTTTACGTTCGGCCGCCGCCCAGCGTACGAAAAAATCGCACAGGAAAAGGATGCAGACCACCAGCTGCACGGTCAGGTAGCTCTGCGAAAAACGGGTGTGGTCTCCGCCGATGATTTCCCACGAGACCGCGGCGAGCAGGACTACGCCGGCAATTACTTTGAGTATGCTCAGGGAATTGGCGATTTCGTTGCGTGATGTGTCTGTCAGCGGCATGTCATTCTGTTTGCCCACAGGCGGGCAAAATCGGTGCCAAAGCCCCGGAGTCTGAATTTTCCGGTGATTTTTTGCCGAAAGATTTTGCATGAATAAAAAATTCTATTACCTTTGCACTCGCTTTGATGCAATGGCGGGTTAGCTCAGCTGGTTAGAGCGCATGATTCATAATCATGAGGTCCCGAGTTCAAGTCTCGGACCCGCTACGAAATGTAAAAGGTTTAAAACGAGTTTATTATGAAACTCTTTTTAGACCTTTTGTTTGTATATACCCGTTCATACTACCGTAGTTTCCCCAAATAACGCGACAAAATGATGCGTTTAGATGACATTTTGGTGCGGGGAAGTGCAAAAATGCGTGAAAAATTTAAACCTATTTTACACCATGGCTACCGTTAGTATTTATTATGACATGCGCTATAAGAGCGCATCAGGCAAAAACCAACTCTACTATCGGGTAAATCTTCCCGGCAGTCGTAATTTCAACATTAAAACCGGGCTATCTATTCCGTCGGAATGGTGGGACGGATACGAAATTGTCAAAGCTCCCCAGCGCGATAAGATGAATCGGATTCTGCGTGCTGGCCGTACCCATGTGGAAGAGGCATTACTGACCGTGCAGCTTTCGGTCGGTCTGCGACTCAAAACCTCGGAAATCCGTGCCCGTGTACAGGCTATTCTCGACGGCAATGAATACAAAGACCCAGATGCAATGACATTCAACAGATTCTTTGTGCAATTCATTGATCGGAAAGATCGGGAAAACACGGCGAATACATATCGTCATACTTTATCCAAGATCAACCGATTTGCCGAAGCATCAGGTCGAACCGATGATTGGAATTTTGAGGATATCACACTCGATTGGCTCAATCGGTTTGAACGCTACCTGAAAACCCAACATCTCGACAGCAAAGGAAAAGCCATCGAGGGGGTTCGCCAACTCAAGACCAATGGTATAGCAATTCATTTCCGAAATATTCGGGCCGTAGTAAATGCGGCGATCGACGAAGAATTGACTACACTCTATCCTTTTCGCCGATTTAAGATCAAGCATGAGGAAACGGCCAAGAGGTCGCTTACGGTCGAAGAACTCCGTACGCTGCGGGATTACCCTTGTGAGCCGCATCAAGAAAAGTATCGGGATCTATTTTTATTGATCTTCTACTTGGTCGGGATAAACACTATCGACCTGTTCAACCTGACCGGTATCCATAATGGCCGGATAGAGTACCGGAGATCGAAGACAGGACGGCTGCTTTCTGTCAAGGTAGAACCCGAAGCGTTGGCTATCATCAATAAATATAGAGGGACAAAAAATCTGCTCGATGTTCTCGACACGTACAAGAACTACAAAGATTTCGTACATCGTATGAATAACAATCTACACAACATCGGTACTGTGGAGCGCAAGGGGCGCGGGGGCAAGAAGAACCGCACTCTACTGTTTCCAAAGCTCTCTACCTACTGGGCGCGTCATACTTGGGCGACGATGGCCGCAGAACTTGATGTACCTGATGAAACGATTTCCCTCGCTTTGGGGCATTCATCCGGTAACCGGGTGACAAATATCTATATCAATCGCAATCAGAAAAAAGTGGATGTTGCTAATAGGAAAATAATTAATTATTTATTTTTGGTGTAAAATACAAATATTTCTTACTTTTATAAGAAAAATTTAATTGAAATATCCTATAACACCTGCCATTCTAATGCGACAATTAGTACTTTGCAAAAAAATGAGAGTTCTTGATTACATATGTCAAGAACTCTCTCCTTTAAAAATACTTACATTAATGTAATTCTGTGTGGATGCCTAAGCTGAAATGAAGATTTTTAGAACCCTTTTTATTTATAAGTTTTCAGAAAAATCTCACATATCATTATTTATCCTCGCTACCCACCATAGTCCGAGCAATGACAAAAATAACAAAAAAACATTAATATGACAAAAAAAATCACATCAATAAAATTAGCCAACTCGAATTTGCATGAAATTCCGGAAAATGTGTTTTTACATGGCAATCTTCGGAAATTAAATTTATCCAACAATAAAATTACGAAGATCAGCTCCAAAATTACAGCTTTAAAAAATTTAAGAACTTTAGATTTATCATATAATAAATTAACACAACTTCATGCTGCTATTTTCAAACTACCGAATTTACGAACTCTTATCATTTCTAATAATGCAATCAAAACCTTACCCAAGCAAATAGCAAATTTATCAAAATTAAAAATTTTCATTGCACCAAACAATAAAATCACAGATGCGAATTTAGAATTATTACCTAATAGCCTTACAAAGCTTAATTTAACAAATAATTATATCTCTAATGTAAATTGGATTGAGAGACTAACTTCCTTACAGTTTCTTTGGATTGGAGGCAATAAACTTTTATCAAACAAATCAGTCAATTCCATACTGCAAAACTTGCCAGAACTAAAAAATGTATATCCCCACGATTATCATCTACAATCGGATAGAGATATTCTTACACAACATATAACTCCGTTAATCAAACCTCGCCTCATAGAAATTAATAATACCACAAAGAAACCTGTGAAAATATTTATTAGTTATTGCCACGTTGATAAGATATGGCTTGAGCGTTTGAAAACGCATCTAAAGGTATTATCTAATTTAAACATTGACGTAGACTATTGGGATGACACAAAAATTAAGGCTGGTCGCGTTTGGGTAAAAGAGATAGAACAAAATTTAAATAGCGCAACTTTAGCTATTCTTCTTGTATCTACAGACTTTCTTGCATCGGAATTTGTAATGAGAAAAGAAATTCCTCAATTACTAGAAAAAGCAGAAAAGCAAGGTACGACAATAATGCCATTGCTTGTTGCACCATGTATGTTTACGGATTCTGATATTTCACAATTTCAGGCCATAAATTCGCCTGAAAATGTGCTTGAAGATATGAGTAAAACAGATCAAGATCGGATATTTATTAAGTTAATGCATGAAATTAAAAGACATATCTAACTCAATGTATGCCCTGTGCTATATATTTTGATCTTCACGCGGTCGAAACAGAATGCCAAGTACGCAAGGCCGAGCAGGTTCTGCGGGAGCTGCCACAAGTAGAGCAGTACCGCCCATGCTGTTTTCAGAAATTTTTTCATCGGTTTCGTTTTTTAAGTTCGATATAATCGGTGTAGACGATCCGTGTATGCGGGTTCGACGACACGACCTCCTGCCGTATCGCTTTGGTTCCCCAGCGGATGAAGAGGAAGCGCCGCGGTACCCGGTGTACGACCTGCCGGAGCGTGTCGGTGCTCTCGACGCGGCATGCGACCGAGTCGCGCTCGATCAACCCCTCGACCGTCACCCACGGATCGCGCCAGCGAAATGTCTGCATCGAGTCAATAATGACCGCCCCGGCCGGGGTCTCCCGGACGACGGCTGTGTCCCGGAGTTTTGCCCGCAGTTTTACGACGGTCGCCGTCGCGGTCTTGGCCGTCGATTCGACCCGCTTGAGTTTAATGCCGAGATCGCGGATGCTCTCGGCATCTGCCGCCCGGAGTCGCTCCAGCTCCGAGACGCGGAGATTCAGCACCATGTTCGACGCGGCAGCCTTGCCTGCCTTTGTCCGGTAGATTTCGACATCGGACATCAGCGCGGTCTGGTTCGACTCCAACCGACGGCGCTCGCGCTTCTCCGAGCGGAGCCGTGCGGTCTGCAACCACAGTAGGCCGCCCACGATCAGCAGCGCGAGGAATAGGTACTTTTTCATGCCTTTTCGAGCGTTTTGGATATCTTGAGAATCAGCCCCGCATAATCCGCCGGCTTTGCCGTGCAGTATCCGCAGGCCGCAACCCGGTAGGCGAACTGGTACACGTCATCCTTGTACGGGCGGGCAGGGGCATAGCGTTCGGTCAGCAATATGCGGGAGTGGTCGGTCAGGCAGTCCCGGACAGAGGGATAATCGCGGAAGGCCCGGTCTACGACATATTTGTAGCGCCCGTCCGGCATCCGCGTAATGGAATGTATTTTGGGGAATCGGTGGCCCTGCTTGTCGTCGTCGAAGTACTCGAATGTCCGCACGTATTTCACCGCCCCGCGCCACTTCTTCGAGGCTGTTATGCCGAATAGGTTGTTGCCGATGGCGGACTTTCCCCAGCCGGTTTCGAGCGCGGCCTGCGCGGCCACGAAGAGCGGGTTCAGCCCGGTTTCCTCGCATGAGGCCGCGATGTCCGGCCAGTAGGTTTTCTTAAATTCTTTCGGTGTCATGATCTTGGTCGCCTTTATAATTTTATATGCCGCGGTCTTCCTATTCGTCCTTTTACATTGATCACGAGCGCCTCGCGGCCACCAGCTGCCGGGATAATTTTCGCTCCTTTTACAATATCCGGGATATTGATTGCCGAGCCGACCTGATAGCCGTCGCACATCAGGAGATAAGTGGCTGCAAAACCGTCTTCTGTTTCCACTTTCTCAAGGGTGTAATTTGCTTTCATGGTAGTTTGGTGTTTGAGTGGTTTTTACTCCTCGTCGTAAATATCCGGGTTCGGCATGAATTCGGGGCCGGGGGCTTGCTCGTCTCTGGCCGGGCCGCGGGGGTTGCCGGCCTGCCGGCCTGCTCTCTCCATGTACTCCAGCACCGCGGCCACGATGCCCTGCGTCTCCCGGTTCTTCAACGCCGATCCCAGCGCGGCCGCCGCATCCGCGATCTTGGCCTTTTCCTTATCCTCGGACTTCTCATATACGCTCTTCAGCTCGATGAAGCCGATGAACATGGCCCCCAATACCGTCAGAATCGGAATCAGCGGCAGGCGGCTCCCGGTCTGCTCGTTGATCTGCCACACGGTGAGCATTTGCACGGCGTCGATTGCCGTCACCACGAAAATCAGATTGAAATACTTGGCGATCTTCTCGACGGTCTTGCGGTAGCCGAGCGATGATCGCAGCTCCCCGCGTTTGCGGGCTTTGCGGATACCCGCCCACAGGTCGAGGAAAATCACGAACAGTACGAGCAGGTAAACGATCGTGAGGATGATGAGCTGCGGACGTATCGCCGCGAAAATATGATCTATCATTGTATATTTGTAATTAGTTAATTAAA
>NZ_FR893390.1:0-27876 GCF_000435435.1 Alistipes sp. CAG:29
TCAATTAGATAGAGATTGTATGATGTTTCGCCGTGTGAAAAGAGATATGTTTGGTGATTTTCGCTGTCTTTGCCCAATGCTGTAACGTGTCGTTCACCGTCCCTTCGTGCGTCAACGGATAGATAGAATCGCCGTCTTTCGCTTCGCCTCGTTCCGGCAGCCACTTCAACGCTTCGTCGGAGATCGGCAGGTAAAGCGGCTCCTTCGTTTTCTGCATTTTGATCTCGATGCGCACACGCCCGCCGCTCTGCTGCAAGTCGCTCCATGTCAGTTTCCGAATGTCGCTCACCCGCAACCCGCACAGGCAACTAAACAGAAAGGCTTGTTTAATGATCTCGTGCCGACACGGGGTAGCTATCAGCAACTTCAACTCCTCGATAGTCAGGTATTCCCGGCGGCTCGGCTCTTGTCTTACTTTATCTGCAAAATCAAACTCCTTTGTAGGGTTGATCGTAATTATACCCTCTTTATAGGCTCGGTTGATCGCCGTGCGCAACGTGCCGTAATAGGAAACGACCGAATTATTCCCCAGCACGCCTCCGGTTTTCCGCACTCCGTATTTGCTGGCCTTGGGCATCTGCCGCAGGAAATCGGTAAACTCCGAAAGAAACTGTTTATCGACATCGCGAAACGCGATATAATCACCCCGAAACAACTTCAACGCACGGACGGTATTCAGCACCGTTCGCGCATAGTTCCCGCTCCCCCGCTCGGCTGACTGTTTCCCGATGCTCTCCAGATAGTCGAGCAGATTTACTTTGGACTTGTTCGTGTTCTGAAACCCGTGCGCGTCGTTCTGTATCTCCACAATGCGCTTACTTTGGATCGCTTTGGCAAGCGCAAGCGTCGCCTCGTTCTTCGTCTTATCCTCCCGTGTCCGCTCCGGGATCAGGTAGAGTTTCAGAAACTCATACTGCCGCTTGCCGCCGACATAGTTCTCCTTACGGATGACATCGCCCGTATAATAATCCAAATAGATAGATTGGTTGCCGTTGGCAAGCTGCTTGAACCGGATTTGCACCGGGGCTTTTAACTTGACCGTTTGCTTCGTCTTCGCCATACCCTAATTCCTTTTTCGTTACAACGGCAAATATAGCGATTTGTTTTGTTACTTCGCGCCTTTCAAGTAACAAAATAGTAACAAAACAAAGGCATTTATCGGCTAAAACAGGAAAACGGGGAAAACAAGAGAAAAGAGAGCAAAGAAATATAAAATATTGCTTATTAGTTTTTTACAATCAATTTATTCGACTTTCTTTGTCCTTTTTCCATATCTGGTAGGAATTGACGAAGTTCTGCCAGACAATATATGCCGTCGGGGCGATCGAGGAGATCGGGTCGAGGAACGACTGCGCCATCCAGACGGCCAGCACCGTGTTTTTCTGCCCGAGCGACTGCCCGCCCGCCGGAGCGTCGCCGTAACGGCGGCCGAGCGAGCGGCCGACCTTGAACTGCACCAGGCAGATTACCAGCGCCGCGAATGCCAGCCACAGCCCGGTCGCGGGCGAAGCATCGTGCAAATCGAGGATAAAGGCCGTCGTACGGCCGATGATCACCACCAGCGATACGAGCCACATGTAAAATGAAATCTGACTGTGATCCCCGATCCATTTCGCCGCTCCGGGCAGTACGAAACGGCAGAACTGCGCAGCCGCGAAGGGCATGATGAGCAGCGGCGCGATACGCGCCAGTATCTGCGTGAAGGAGCATGCCCCCGTCCCGGCCAGCGACAGAACGACGGGCGCCACGAGCGCGATCACCATGTTGCACACGAGGCTGTATGTAGCCATCGTCGGGACATTGGCCCCGAGCATCCCGGCGATCACCACCGCGGCCATCGCCACGGGCGCCAGCACACAGATCATCGCCCCCTGTGCCACGATGGGATTCAGCGGCAGCAGCAGGAAATAGACCGCCACGCTCACCACGACCTGAAACAGCAGCAGCCAGAAATGCAGCATCGAAGGCTTCATCTGCCGGGGCTTGACGCGGCAGAATGTGACGAAGAGCATCAGGAAGATCAGCGAGGGTGTAATCATCTGGTGCGTCCACCCCTCGAGGGCGGTCACGGGGCGGCAAAGCAACGCCCCGACCACCATGGCCGTCGGCATGGCGACGGTCTTGACATTGCGGTGCAGGTATTCCAGTACGTGCATTATTTCATGGTTTCAATCGTTAGGACAACATGCTGCCCGGAGGCCGTCCCGATCCCGCACACCGTACCGTCCAGCGGGTCGGGGTCGAGCAGGAATCGGCAGACGTCGCCGTCCCAGGGGTGCCCGTCGAGCGAGAGGATGCGGTCGCCGGGGGCGATGACGTCCGCGAGCGCCTCGTCCCACACCTGCCCGACGACGAGCTGCCCGGCGGAAAGGGCCAGCGTAAAATTACAGGCGGGCTGCGGCGGGGCTTTCGCCTCGCCCCCGCGGGGTATGAACAGGAAGCGCTTGCGGCGGAAATCGAGCACGACCTGCCCCCAGTCGAACAACTTGCAGCCGAGGATCCGGTTGTGGCCGAAGGTGCGCTTGACCGGCATGTCGGCAATGGCCGTCCCCTGAATTTCGAACCGGGGGATCGTACCCCGGAAATGGCTGTTCACCCTGTTGCGGTTCGTCCAGCCGATAGCCGACGCATATCCGTCGGCCCAGCGCAGGCTGTCGATGAACCACAGGGGCGGGGGCGCATCGCCGGAATCGGCATAGGAGAAATGGAAATAGCCCGCCGAGCCGGTGTCGAATTTGACGTACATCCGGGCCTGCCTGTCGCCGTTGCGGCATGTCACCGGCAGAAACGGGCATCCGCCGCCCAGTTCCATGCGCGACATGCGTCGGCCGCGGGGCAGCCCCAGCGTGCGGACATCGTCCGTGACGGTGATTGTCGAGTCGGCATTGGGCATGCGGACGGCGCACCAGCGCAGCAGGTCGCACCCCGCGATGCCGTCGACCCGCAGGCAGGCGAAGACCAGCGAAGTGTCGGGCATGACCAGCACCGGATGGTCGCGGAAAAGCGCGTCGCCCATCCGCAGGCTGTCGAGCCGAACCAGGTCGATGGGAACGACATGGCCCTCGAAATCGCGGACTTTTTGGGTTTTCACGATCTCGGCCCCCAGTTCGTCGCGCAGCGATTCGCTGATGCAGGTGCCTGACGCCCCGGTGTCGAAGATAAACCGGCGGGGGCCCGCAGGCGTGCCGAGCACCACGACATATTTGCCGTGCTCGACCGTATAGGGCAGGTCGAACCGTACGGCAGGACGCCGTGCGCAAACCTCCTGCACCGCAAAGAGACTGCACAGGACAAACAACAGGCGCTTCATCGGCACACCGGCCTTATGAAAGCAGTTCCCTGACCTTGGCCGAAATATCCTTGCCGTCGGCACGTCCGGCGAGCTTCTTCGTGACCACGCCCATCACCTTGCCCATCTGCGTCACCGACGTGGCGCCGACCTGGGCGATCACGGCCCTGACCTCGGCCTCCAGCTCTTCGGGCGTAAGCTGCCGGGGCAGGAACTCCTGGTAGACGGCGACCTGTGCCAACTCCTCGGCCGCGAGGTCGGGGCGGTTCTGCTCTGTGAAGATCGCGGCGGAATCGGCACCCTGCTTGGCCAGTTTGGAGATGATTTTCAGTACGTCGGCATCGGGCAGCTCGGCGATTTCCGGGCCCGCGGTCTTGGCCTCGATGATATACTTCTTGGCATTGCGCAATGCGCCCAGGCGCACGGTATCCTTGGCCTTCATGGCCTCCATGATACCTTTCGAAATCTGTTGTTCGAGTGACATAATTTATCTATTTTACAAAAAACAATCGTTTGTCCGTCCTCTTCCGGGGCGCCCCGCCGGGCGGCACACGGCGCTTGGGGCGCCACAGCCGGAGCGTAACCGCCGCAAAACCGGCACCGGAGGCCGGCTAATCATCCCCTCCGCTCTTTCCGCCGAGCAGGAAACCCAGTATGTCGGCCATCAGCCGGTCGCGCTGCACATCGCTCTCGAGGGCTTCGAACGGAAAGCCCATGACGAACGTGCGGCTGTCCGCGCAGGCCACCCCCGCGCAGCGGTTGTTGTCCACGTAGCGCATCACGGGGAAAGCCCCGCCACCCGCGGGTCTCAGGGCATCGACCCGTTCGACCCGGTAGCGGTCGGGGCGGAAATCGTCGACATAGCGGTACTCGTCGCGCGAAAAACCCGCATGCGAAGTCACGACCCGCACCCGGTTGCGGTCGGCGGCCTGGTCGCCGTCGTAGGTGTAGTGCAACACCTCCTCGGCAAAAGCGCGGTCTGCGGGGGTGGCCTCCCCGCCCGTCCAAAGGTCGGTCGCCACGTAGCTGCCCGACACGAAAAGGGCTCCGTCACCGGCCATATAGCGCCTCAGGACATCCTGCAATTCAGGCGAAAACGTTTTGAACGCATACCCCGCCACACCGCGCCCGATGGTCACGGAGCGCTGTTTGCCCAGAATCAGGTCGACTGCGGAATACTCCTCCAATGACACGCCGCGATCCCCCACGGCCCGCACCGAGGCCGAGCAGAACGAATAGCCCGCCCGGGCTATGGAACGGCCGTGCACATAGGGATAGTCGAACGTATTGCCGCCGATTACCTCCGTCTCGTAGTCACAGTTGCAGGCGCCGAGGGCGATGCTGTCGACCTCGCACCCGGCCATCGCCAGGTCGAACACCTGCTGCCCGCCGATGAACGAAATGTCCTGTTTGTCGGGCACCCCGCCGTCAAGCTCGGTATAGAACCCGGCCAGCGAATCGCGGCGCATGCTCAGCGGGGCGCTGATGCGGTCGAATCCGTTTACGACCAACACGTTCCCTTTCCCGCCGGGGATACGGCAGGCGGCGACGACCTCGCTGGGAAAACTCTCCCCGCCTTCGTTCACGGCGGTCACCTTATAGCTGTAAATGCGCCCCGGTTCCTGCTCGGAGAGCAAATAGGGCTTGTCGGTATAGCGGCCGTTGTCGAAGCCGCCGTCGTCGATGCGCGTATAGACCACATAACCGGTCGGGGCGGCAGTCGTTTCGAGCGAATCCATCACGGGCGACCACGAAACGGCCACCTTGCCGTCAGCGGCGAACTCCGCGGCGAGGGACTCCACAGGCAGCGGCTGCACTACATAAGGTAATTCGTACTGCGAACTGATATACTGCAAGATACCCTTGTAGATAGCACGGCTCACGAGGAACTTGAAGCGCGGGTCGCTGCCATAGCGCATGTCGGCGAAATTCTGGTGCGAGAGCAGTTCGAGAAGCATGGTCGGGGCACCCGGCACGCGCGCTTCGTAATAGGCGCGGTTCCAGAGCCCGCGGCGGTTCCATTCGGGTTCGCAGGTACGGCGGATGTCGGAGACGATCTGCGTCATGACGATGTCCGTCAGGTCGCGCGAGCGGTAGCGGTCGGCACCGCCCTCGAAACGCCCCTTGTTCTCGCGGGTATAGAAGATGCCCAGCGTGCCGATGGTCTCGTCGTTGAGCCGCACGCCCGCATCGGAATGGAAGGCCAGCGCCATGTCGACCGGAATCCGCAGCCCCGTGCTGTCGGGCATCCGCTCCGAACCGCCCATCAGGGCATTGACCCAGTGGGCGCGCGACATGTAATCGTCCTTATAATCGTCGGCGTTCTCCTTCGGGGTGTATACCTTCGGGTCGAACCCCGCCCACTGGAGCCAGTAGCGGGCGCCCTCGCAGAAACGGGGATAGCCGCTCGTCTCCTCGGCATATTCGACGCCGGGACGGCGCAGCGAATCGCTGACCGAGCGGGCGACATTACCGTAGCCGCCGCCGACCTTCACGGCGTCGGCCGTGACGATACGTCCCGCCTGCCGCGAGCGGTTGGTGAGCGTCACGACCGGCTGCTCACCCGGCCCGAAGAGGAAATGCCCGAGGTAAATCCATGTCCCGCCGCCCATCGTCTGGTTCACGGCGAACGTACTCTCGCCGCCGAGGTGATGCACCGTATACTGCGCGTCGTCGGTGCTTCCGGGCACCGTTTCATAGCTTACATAGACGGCGTATTCACCCCGCTCGGGGATGGAGGCACGCCACGCGGCGCGGCTCTCGGCACCCCCGGCAACCGTCCGCACACGGCGGGTCGTACCATCCCGGAACGGGTTTTCGCCGGTGCGGTATACCTGCCGCGTATGCGCGAATCCGACACCGCCCGGCTGCCATTTCTCGGGGCCGTCCGTCTCGGCGTATTGCCCGGCGGCATCGTTGTCGGCCAACACCTCGTATTTCTGCACATCGCGCTCGCGGGGCAACATCACGCAGGCTCCCGCATTTTCGAGCATCGGCACCAGGTAAGGCAGCACATAGCTCTGGGTATAGAGGTCTTCGCAGGTCATCCACAGCCGCGAACGCTGCCATTTCCAGCGGTTCGCAGGCTGGTCGAAATAGCGTCCGTGGCTCTGCCACAGCGCGATATGGCGCCCGGAGAGCCCCTGCGTGGGAGCTACGGGCGAGGACTGGCGGACGACGAGCGGCCGCTGCGAACGGTTGACGAAGGGCACGACCTTCTTCTTGCGCAGCAGTTTCCTGAACTCGGCATCGGTGCGGTAGGCCATCGGGATCAGCCCCCGCACTTCGCGCTTGTTGGAATATAGCTCGATGGAGGCCTTGCGGTACTCCGGCGGCAGGACGGCACGCACCGAGTCGTACATGGCCCGCAGGTTCTGCTCGCGGAACGGGTAATAGGAGAGCCCCACCGAGGTGTAGATGCGCACCCGCTTGCGCGAGGCGTCCACGCCCTCGATCCGGACAAAGCCGCCCGAAACCTCACGGGCGACGATACGCGACAATGTACGGCCGATCTCGCGGCGGGTCGTGGCGTCGACCCCGGCGGCCGGGGCTTGCTGCCAGCCGAAGCAGAGCAGCAGAAAAAACGACAGGAATTTAGTTTTCATTCTTCTTGGCAAGCAACAACATGCCGGCCATGGTAAAGACGGCATTGTAAATCAAAAGTTCGAACCCGATCCGGTAGTCCCACGCCTCGCGCGCCCAGTATTGCACGAGGGCGCTCAGCACGGGGGCGGCGACGGCGACCACGGGCATCCAGCCGTCGCGGATCCTCAGGCGCGTGAACATCCCGAAGGCGAACATACCCAGGATCGGCCCGTAGGTATAGCTGGCAACCTTGTAGACGAGGTTGATGACGCTGTCGTCGGCCAGGTACTCGAAGCCGAGGATCACCAGCGCCATGCCGACGGCCATGCCGACGTGTACGCCCTTCCGGATGCGGGTCAGGCGTTCGTCACCGTAGCGCCTGGTGCCTTGCAGGATGTCGACCGTGAACGAGGTCGTAAGGGCCGTAAGGGCCGAACCGGCAGCTGAATAAGTACTCGAAATAAGCCCTATAACAAACAGTATGCCAACAAATACCGGCAATCCGCCCTCGACAGCCACCAGCGAGAATACCTGGTCGCCCTTTACGGGCATCGCAAGGCCGGTGCGGCCGATGTAAATGTAGAGCAGCACACCCAGCACGAGGAACAGGAAGATGACGAATATCTGGCTGACGGCCGTCAGGACGATGTTTTTCTGCGAATCGCGCGGCGTGGCGCAGCTCAGGTTCCGCTGCATCATGTCCTGGTCGAGCCCCGTCATGGAGATCAGCAGCACGACGCCCGCAAGGAACATCTTCCAGAAATAGCGGTCGGAGGAGGGGTCGTCGAAGAAAAACACCCGCGAATAGGGCGACGCGGCGACCTCGCGGGTCATTTCGCCGAACGACATGCCGAGCGCCTGCATGATGAAGACGATCGACAGCACGAGGCTGCCCACCAGGCAGAAAGTCTTGAGCGTATCCGTCCAGATGAGCGACTTGACACCCCCCTGTTGCGTATAGAGCCAGACGAAGAGCATCGTCACCAGCGCATTGAGCCAGAACGGCAGCCCGTAGTGGCTGAAAACCAGCAGTTGCATGACGGCGCAGACCACGTAGACACGCAGCGCGGCACCCAGCATCTTCGACACGAAGAAGAACCATGCCCCGGTATGGTGCGAGAGGATGCCGAAGCGCCCGTCGAGGTATTCGTAGAGCGACACCACCCGGAGGCGGTAGAAGGTCGGGATGAGCAGGAACGCGACGACCAGCTGCCCCACGGTGAAACCGGCGACCATCTGCATGTAGGAGAAAGAATCGACGGCGACCGAGCCCGGCACCGAGATGAAAGTCACGCCCGAGATCGCAGCCCCGATCATGGCGAAAGCCGCCATATACCATGGCGTGCTCCGGTTGCCGGTGAAAAACCCGGCATTGTCGGCACGCCGTCCAGAAAGCCAGGCGACGACAAAAAGTACGGCTATATAGCCCAATACGGTGGCGATAACGGCGAGAGGTGTCATAAGCGGAGTCAGCGTTCGGATTTAAGTTACAAATATAGCAAAAAAGGCTGTACGGCCGCAATCGAAGGGCATTTTTCGACTAAAAAAACAACATCGGGGAACGGCTTGCGCCCGCCCGGGGGCCGTGCCGGAAAAAACGGCCGGGGTAAACGGGAGAACGAACGGCAAAGCGACCGGAAAGGCCGCCCGGCAGAGATGCCGCGCAGCACCCGCACACCCGGGAAACCGACATGCAGCGCAGGAATAAGTATTTTTACTGAAGGTTTGCACGGAGCGGCCAGCTATCTTTGCACTAAACGAACAACACCATGAAACAGGAACGACATGCGACGACACTCGCGGAGGATTTGCAGGAGGCTTCGGCCAACACGGCCGAATACGGGGAGTTTTTCACCGGGTTGACGGGGATCACCGACAGGAAACCCGTCGACGACGCATTGGGCGAGCGAATACAGGGCTATGTGCTCGGCTGGCTCGAGGGGCACCCGCTGACGGCATTCGACGACTATTCCGCGACCGCCTACCGCCGCACCTATCTGGGCCGATCGCCGGAAACGGGATGGGAGGCGATCGTGATGAGCTGGCAGGAGGGCAACCGCACGAGCATCCATGCCCACCCGCAGTTCGCAGGCTACCACTTCGCCGACGGCAGGTTCCGGCTCGAAATCTTCGAGCCCGCAGGCGACGGCACGGCACGTCCGGTGCACAGCGCCGAGGTCGAAGCCCCGTGTGCATTCTTCGCAATCGGGAAGCCGGGATGTTTCGACAACCACATACACCGCATCACCTGCCTGAGCCCCACGGGGCACAGCCTGCACGTCTATTCGGACGACGCACTCCGCGGCGAGGTATACGGCGAAGCGGATGAATAAGCCCCGGACTTTCCTCCCGCCGCCCGCCCCGCCCCCGGAGCGGCCGCAACCACCCCACGGGAATCACGGCAGCAGGGGCAATAGGTAAAACCGAAGCGCCGAACTGCCCCACTGAAACCGTCTGCCGGCAGACAAAAATAGCAAAAAAAACGGACACGGTGAAGACGACCGGCAGCAGGGCACAAATACCGGCATTGCAAACACCCGGACGCCGGACGTGCAATTTCTGCAAACTCCATGCACCGGCCGCACGCTACCGGAAACAGGCCGCACGGGACAGACGAAGATCGCGCCGAGGGTATCCAGGGCTGATTTTGAAAATATATTAAAAAATTTTACTTGGAATTTTGTTTTTTCGGACAAAATAGATACATTTGTCCCAACGACAGCATATATGACAATATTTCACCATATCCATCATCACCATCACCACTTTCCGAAGGGGTAAGACGGATATGTACATGTAAACGGAACCATAAGTTTAACAAAAGTATATACGAAGCTCACCCCCTGCGGGTGGGCTTTTTTCGTGCTTATGCCGCGGGCGGTGTGCCAAAATCGACAAAAAAAATGCTGAGAATCGCAATCCAGGCCAAGGGCCGACTCAACGAACAGAGCATCGAACTGCTCTCCGAGGCGGGCATCCGCGTCGCCGAAAGCAAACGCAAACTCATCTCGCGCGCCGGGGGCTTCCCGCTGGAAGTGCTCTACCTGCGCGACGACGACATCCCGCAGGCCGTGGCGATGGGCGTCGCCGACCTGGGCATCGTGGGGCTGAACGAAGTGGCGGAGAAAGGATTCCGCGTAGAGCAGGCGATGGATCTCGGGTTCGGAAACTGCCGCATCTCGCTGGCCGTGGAACGCACGGTGGCATACGAAGGGCTGGATTATTTCCGCGGCAAGCGCGTCGCCACCTCCCACCCCAACATCCTCACGCGGTTCTTCGCCGAAAAGGGCATCGACGCCGAAATACACACCATCGAGGGCTCGGTGGAGATCGCCCCGGCGGTCGGGATGTCCGACGCGATCTTCGACATCGTATCGTCGGGCGGCACGCTCATCTCGAACGGGCTGGTCGAAGTCGAGAAGGTCTTTTATTCCGAAGCGGTGCTGATCGCCAACCCGGAAATGGACGAGGCGAAGCGCCGTGAAACGGCACAGCTCACCTTCCGCTTCAACTCCATCCTCGAAAGCCGGGGCATGAAATACGTGCTGATGAACCTCCCGGCGGAGAAACTCCAGGAAGCAATCGTCATCCTGCCCGGCATGCGCAGCCCCACGATCCTGCCGCTGGCGCAGGAGGGATGGTGTTCGATACACGCCGTGATCAGCGAATCCCAGCTCTGGGAACGCATCGAACGGCTCAAGGAGATCGGCGCGGAAGACATCCTGGTGCTGACGCTCGAAAACATGATCCGCTGACCCCGAAAAACACCCGGATATGGAAATGCTGAAAATCCACAACAACCCGCCGCGCCGTGAATGGCCGGCCCTCACGGCCCGCTGCACGCGGCAGGAGGGCGAAATCACGGAACGGGTCGCCGCCATCCTCTCACAGGTGCGCACGGGCGGCGACAAGGCGCTGCGCGACCTCGTGGCCCGCATCGAAGGTTACGTCCCCGAGAGGTTCGAGGTTTCCCGCAGGCAGCGCACCGAAGCGGCCAAAGCCGTGCCGCAACGGCTCAAGACGGCGCTTGCGATCGCCAAGTCCAATATCGAAGCCTTCCACAGGGCACAGCTCCCGCCGCAGGTCGACATCGAAGTGATGCCCGGCGTGCGGTGTGTGCAGCGCGCCGTAGCCATCGGCCGCGTGGGGCTCTACGTCCCGGGCGGCAATGCCCCGCTCTTCTCGACGGTGCTGATGCTCGCCCTGCCCGCCCGGATCGCCGGGTGCGGCGAGGTCATACTCTGCACCCCGGCCGGGCGCGGCGGGAAGATCGCCCCCGAGGTGCTTTTCGCCGCCGACCTGTGCGGCGTCGACCGCATCTTCGCCGTCGGCGGGGCGCAGGCCGTGGCCGCCATGGCCTACGGCACGGAAAGCATCCCGCACGTCGAAAAAATCTTCGGCCCGGGAAACAGGTACGTCACCCGCGCCAAGCAGCTGGTAAGCACCGAGGCCGTGGCCGTAGACCTGCCGGCAGGCCCTTCGGAGGTGATGGTGCTGGCCGACAACAGCGCCCGGGCGGAATTCGTCGCCGCCGATCTGCTGTCGCAGGCCGAGCACGGGGACGACAGCCAGGCCATCCTGGTCTGCCGGACGGAGCGTTTCGCACGGCAGGTAACCCGGGCCGTCGAGGAGCAGATCCGGTATCTCAGCCGCGGCGAGGCGATCCGCAATTCGCTGGCCAACAGCCGGATCGTATTGTTCGACGAGGAATACAAGCAGATTGCGTTCGCCAACGCCTATGCCCCGGAGCACCTGATCGTCTCGATGCGCGACGCATGGGGCATCGCCGCCAAGATCACGGCCGCGGGCAGCGTCTTCATCGGCAATTACTCGCCCGAAAGCGCCGGGGACTACGCCTCGGGCACCAATCACACGCTGCCCACGGGCGGCTGGGCCCGTGCCTGCAGCGGGGTGAACGTCGACAGTTTCATGCGCAAGATCACATTCCAGGAGCTGACGCGCGACGGGCTCGACGCGCTGGCGCCCGCAATCACGGCCATGGCCGAGGCCGAAGGGCTCGACGCACACGCCAACGCCGTGCGCGTCCGGATGAAAGGAGGGATACTATGAAACCGCTGTCGCAGTTGGTGCGCCCCAACATCCTGGCGCTGCAACCCTACTCCACAGCCCGCGACGAATATGCGGGCGGCGGGATCGACGTATGGCTCGACGCCAACGAAAGCCCCTACGACAACGGCGTGAACCGTTACCCCGACCCGCACCAGCGGGCGCTGAAAGCCCTGATCGCAGAACTGAAGGACGTGGACGCCGGGCGGATCTTCCTCGGCAACGGCAGCGACGAGGCCATCGACCTCGCATTCCGGATCTTCTGCCGGCCGGGGCTGGACAACGCCGTGTCGATCGCCCCGACCTACGGGATGTACCGCGTGGCGGCTGCGACGAACGACGTGCAGATGCGCGAAGTGCCGCTGGGAGCCGGCTACTCGCTCCCGGTCGGGGCGCTGCTGGCGGCAGCCGACGAGCGCACGAAGCTGATATGGCTCTGCTCGCCCAACAACCCCACGGGCAATGCGTTCCCGGCACAGGAGATCGAAAGCCTGCTCCGCCGCTTCGACGGCATCGTCGTGCTGGACGAAGCCTACATCGACTTCGCCGACGGCGGCGGGTTCCTGCCGCGGCTCGGCGAGTTTCCGAACCTGATCGTCCTCCAGACGCTCTCCAAGGCGTGGGGCATGGCCGGGCTGCGGCTCGGACTGGCTTTCGCCTCGGAGGAGATCGCCGGCCTATTCGGCCGGGTGAAATACCCTTACAACATCAACACGCTCACGCAGCGGGCCGTCGCGGAATCGCTCCGCAGGGACATCTCGGCCCAGGTCGCGGCGATCCGCGCCGAACGCTCGCGCCTGGCGGCGGCACTCGCGGCATGCCCCTGCATCGGGCAGGTCTACCCGTCGGAAGGCAACTTCCTGCTGGTAAAGACCGCGGCACCCGACCCGTTGTACCGGGAGCTGGTCGCAGCGGGGGTCATCGTCCGCAACCGTTCGCGGATCGCAGGTTGCGAAGGCTGCCTGCGCATCACGGTCGGGCGCCCGGAGGAGAACGACCGCATGTTGGAAACCGTCAAAAATTTCCGCCCATGAAAAAAGCGCTCTTCATAGACCGCGACGGCACCGTGATCGCGGAGCCGCCCGCGGATTACCAGGTCGACAGCCTCGAAAAGCTGGAATTCATACCCGGTGCGATCTCGGCGCTCCGGACGCTCCGGGGGCTGGATTTCGAGCTGGTGATGGCGACGAACCAGGACGGGCTGGGCACGGAGGCCTTCCCGGAGGAGGATTTCCGGCCGCCGCACGAAAAAATGCTGCGCACGCTCGCAGGCGAAGGCGTCGCGTTCGACGACATGCTCATCGACCGCACGTTCGAAAGCGACGATGCCCCGACGCGCAAACCCCGTACGGGCATGTTCGGCCGCTACACGGACGGGTCGTACGACCTCGGGACGAGCTACGTCGTCGGCGACCGGGCGACCGACATCCTGCTGGCGCGCAACCTCGGGGCGAAGGGCATCCTTTTGGCGCCTGCCGCCGAAGGACGCAGGATGCTGCGGGAAGCGGGCGCGGAAGAGGCATGCGCGCTCATCACGGACTCGTGGGCCGAGATCGCGGAATACATCCGCCGCGGGGAACGGCGGGTCGTTGTGACGCGCGAAACGCGCGAAACGCAGATCACCGTACGCATAGACCTCGACGGCCGGGGCTTCGGCACCTGCGGGGCCGCCCCGGGCGACGGGATTTCCACCGGGCTGCGGTTCCTGGATCACATGCTGGCCCAGATCGCCCACCACGGCGGGGTGTCGCTCACGGTGGAGGCGCACGGCGACCTGGACATCGACGAACACCACACGATGGAAGACGTGGCGATCGTGCTGGGCGAGGCCATCGACCGCGCCCTGGGGTCGAAGGCGGGCATCGGCCGCTACGGCTTCGCACTGCCGATGGACGACTGCCGGGCGCTGGTACTGCTCGACTTCGGGGGGCGCATCGACTTCGAATGGGACGCCGAATTCCGCCGCGAGCGGGTCGGGGACGTCCCGACGGAGATGTTTCGCCACTTTTTCCACTCGCTCTGCTGCGCGGCACGCTGCAACCTGCAGATTTCGGCACGCGGCGGGAACGACCACCACAAGGCTGAGGCGATCTTCAAGGCTTTCGCGCGTGCGCTGCGCATGGCCGTGGCGCGCACCGGCTTCGGATACGACATACCCAGCAGCAAAGGCATACTATGATAGCGATCACGGATTACGATACGGGCAATCTGCGTTCGGTGGCCAATGCCCTGCGGCGCATCGGCGCCGAATTTACGGTCACGTCCGACGCCGCGGTGCTGCGGCAGGCGGACAGGGTGCTCCTCCCGGGCGTGGGCGAAGCCTCGTCGGCAATGGCCAAACTCCGCGAACGGGGACTGGATGCGCTCATCCCCACCCTGACGCAGCCCGTACTGGGCATCTGCATCGGCATGCAGCTGATGTGCCTGGACAGCGAGGAGGGAGACACCCGCTGCCTGGGCATCTTCCCGGCGCACGTCGTGCGGCTGAGAGGCGGGGAAAATCCGCTGAAGATTCCCCACGTAGGCTGGGACACCGTCGGCAGGCTCCGCAGCCCGCTTTTCGACGACCTCGGCGAAGGCACCTACCTCTACTATGTCCACTCCTACGCGGCACAGGCGTGCGACGCCACGATCGCCCAAACCGACTACGGAGGGATCTTCAGCGCCGCCCTGGGGCGCGGCAATTTCTTCGGCACGCAGTTCCACCCCGAAAAGAGCGGGCGGGCGGGCGAGCGGATACTGCGCAATTTCCTAAAACTCTGATGACATGAAAATCGAAATCATACCCGCAACGGACATCATCGGCGGCGCCTGCGTGCGCCTGACGCAGGGCGACTACGGCCGCCGGACGACCTACTACCGCGACCCGCTGGAAGCGGCGCAACGCTTCGAAGAGGCGGGCATCCGCCGGCTACACATGGTCGACCTCGACGGCGCCAAGGCGTCGGAGCCCCGCAACCTCGCCGTGCTGGAACGCGTGGCGACGAAAACCACGCTCGAAGTACAGTACGGCGGCGGAATCAAAAGCCGCGGGGCACTGCGCAGCGTATTCGACGCAGGCGCCAGCCGCGCCATCTGCGGCAGCATCGCCGTGCGCGAACCGGAATCGTTCGCCGAATGGCTCGCAGAATTCGGCGGCGGGAAGCTGATCCTGGGCGCCGACATCCGCGACGGCGCGGTGGCCGTACAGGGATGGACGGAGCGATCCGAGATGACGGCGCAGGAGCTTATCGCCCGCTTCGCACCGCAGGGGCTCGCGCAGGTCATCTGCACCGACATCGCCCGCGACGGGATGCTGTGCGGCACCTCGGCGGAATTCTACGCTGGGTTGCAGGGACAGTTCCCCGGGGTGGAAATCACCGTGAGCGGCGGCATCGCCTCGATGACCGACATCGAGGCGCTCGACGGCGCGGGGCTGCGCAGCGTAATCGTCGGCAAAGCCCTCTACGAAGGACATATCACCCTCGAAGAACTGAAAAGATGCTTGCCAAACGCATAATCCCCTGCCTCGACATCCGCGAGGGACAGACCGTCAAGGGCATCAACTTCGTCGGGCTGCGCAACGTCGGCGACCCGGTGGAGCTGGGGGCGAAATACGCCGCCGAAGGGGCCGACGAACTGGTATACCTCGACATCAGCGCCACGGAAGAGGGGCGGCAGACCTTCACGGAGCTGGTCGCCCGAATCGCCGAACGCATCGACATCCCGTTCACCGTGGGCGGAGGCATCGCATCGGTCGCCGACGCCGGGCGGCTGCTCGACGCCGGGGCGGACAAGGTCACCGTCAACAGCGCCGCCGTACGCGACCCTGCGCTGATCGACGCCATCGCGTCGAAATACGGGTCGCAGTTCGTCGTCGCGGCCATCGACGCGCGGATGACCGACGGCGTATGGCGCGTCACGACCCACGGCGGCAAACGCATGACCGACCGCGAGCTTTTCGCATGGGCGCACGAAGTCTGCCAGCGGGGTGCGGGCGAGCTGCTCTTCACCTCGATGGACCACGACGGCACGCGCGACGGCTACCCGTGCGAGACCTTCGCACGGCTGGCCGAGCTGCCCATCCCCATCATCGCCTCGGGCGGCGCAGGGTCGGTGCGGCACATTGCCGACGTGCTGACGCTCGGCCGTGCCGACGCGGCGCTTGCGGCCAGCATCTTCCATTACAACGAAATCCCGATCCCCGTGCTCAAACGGGAATTGTACCGGCTGAATATCAACGTAAGACAATAGACACCATGGAAATCACAGCAAAACCCTTCGAGGCGCTCGACGCCTCGAAGCAGGCCGACGGACTGATCCCCGCCATCATACAGGACGCGCGCACCCTGCGGGTGCTGATGCTCGGCTACATGAACCGGGAGGCTTACGAAAAGAGCCTTTCAGAAGGCCGCGTCACCTTTTACAGCCGCACGCGCCGCCGCCTCTGGACAAAAGGCGAAACGAGCGGCAACTACCTCGAAATCGTATCAGTCACCGCCGACTGCGACAACGACACGCTCCTCATACGTGCCATCCCCCACGGCCCGACCTGCCACACCGGGGCGGCGAGCTGCTTCGACGGGGCCGCGGCCGGGACGGAAGGTTTCATCCGCTATCTGCAGGGCGTCATCCAAAGGCGACACGCCGAGATGCCCGAGGGCTCCTACACGAGCAAACTCTTCGAGCGCGGCGTGAACAAGATCGCACAGAAAGTGGGCGAAGAGGCTGTGGAAACGGTTATCGAAGCCGTGGCAGGCAACCGCGAGGCGATGATCTACGAAGCCTCCGACCTGATATACCACCTGCTGGTGCTGCTCGAAGCCGCCGGATGCTCCATCGCCGACCTCGAAGCGGAGCTGGCGCGTCGCCACAGCTAAAAAAAGCTGCACCCCGCCCGGAAGCAAAATGGGCATGATCCCCACGGCGCAGCGCATGGAAAAGGCCGGCATGTCTCACGACATGCCGGCTCGATTATTTACCATGCCACCGTCATCCGGACGGCAGGACATTCCGTTACTTGAAGACCAATGCACACTGCATCGCCTTCTCGGCGTCGCCCGAAGCGACCTTGGAGTTGAGTACGGTTTCGTGTTTGTTGATACGCATGTTCGGCGAACTCGAGCCCTCGAACGACATGGCGGAGACGCAGCCCAGCTCCTTCATGACCTTGGCCAGGTCGAGCATCGAAACGCCGACGCTGCCCTCGACCTGCTGGCCGCAGAATGCGAAGACCTTACCCTGGGCCGTGACACCGACCGCAGCACGTGCATACGCGGGATTACCGGCATACCAGCCGCTGTTACTACCGTCGTTGCAGATCGTCTGCGCCTCGGTCAGGATATTACCGTCCCACAAAACCATCGGGATTCCGGAAACAGCCGTCTTGGCATCCCACACGGTACCGTCGCCCTGAACCCGAGCCGTGAAACTGCTGCCGTTCCTGAACGGGAACGCATAGAGTTTACCGTCGAATTTCTGCGACCAGGCCATCTTGTAGGCACCGTTGTTATCCTGCCCGATCGTAGCGAACGAATTGATGGCATGAGGATCCTGAACGAACTGTCCGTCACGGATGATGGTCTGAACTGCGGTACCGGCAGAAGATACACCGACCAGGTATACGTTCCAGCTTCCGTCCAAACTTTCGAGCTCCTGAATCGTCTTAAGATCGGAGCCGTTGCCGACAACGCCCATCGTCGACTGCGGGCCCATGATGGCGATGTAGGCGATATTATTGTCGACGCCGTTCAGCTTCGTGGTCTTATAGACCTTGATATATTTGGGCAGCGTGCCGAAACTTCCCGTCTCGTCCGTCCATCCCTGGCTCAGCAGGGGATCGGTATAGCCGGTCTGCTTGACGACATAGGTGTAGTCCGTCCCGCCGTAGGTGACCACCAGCGTCCCGTCGGCGAATTCGAGGTCGAACGTCTTGTTCTCGGGGGACTTCAGGGAAGCGCCCGGAACCAGCTCGATGTCGAAGACCATGGCATTGACATTCATGCCCGTCTTGTAAGCGATCGTGATGGTGTTACCGGCGATGACCGCCTCTTCGTTGCCCACCTTCGCGGAGAGGATCGGGTTGGGAATATCCTTGGGCTTGGCCGACATCAGGTAGGTTTCTTCGTGGAGGTAGCCCACGTTCACAACAACGCTGTAAGGGGACGTGAGGTTAACCTCGGCGGTCGCCGTGCCGGGCGTTTTGAGGATAGCACCCCAGGTCATATCGAACGTAACCGTCACCTTGGATAGGTCGGTCATGTTCTGGAACTCCCCGAACGTGATGGTCTTGTCCGCATCCGAAATGACGGCGGTGATCGTCGCATCGCCGTCGGCAGCCGTCACGGAAACGAAAGGTTGGGAGACTTCCGAGGGCCATTTTTCATCGTCGTCCGAACACGAGGCAATAAGAAATGCACCCATGCAGCACAACAACGCGGTCAACAGGGGGGGGGGTAAAAAGTTTTTTCATAATCAGGTATTTTAGATTGAATAATTATGGGTTAGTTCTCCTTCGGGTATTTTAAGAAATTTATTCGGGGATAATCTCGATACAAGTAATTAATTTTACAATAGGAATGTGATACCACAAGTATCACACTTATATAATATAACAATCCATTTTAAAAATATAAATACGGCATTATTTCCACACGAATGTAGTAATAATATTTATTATTACAATGTTTTTTGAGTAAAAAAAGTTAATAAAAGAACCACCCAAAGTAATATTTTTTGGGTAATAAAATATAACTAACTGATTTCATGCGAAATAAGAAATTAATAAAATGCTCCCTCCGGGACAAAGCAAGATGCCCTCCCGGATTCGCCGGCCGCGGCAAAATAAAACAGGGCGGACGGACACAGCCGAACGGGGCGGGACAAAGGGTTGTGCGAAGATCGGTAGACGAGGAGAGGCGGGGAACAAAAAAGGGACACCTGGCGTACAAGTGTCCCTTTGTATTTTGTAGCGGGTCCGAGACTTGAACTCGGGACCTCATGATTATGAAACGCCAAAGGTCTATTTTAACGAGCTGTATTTCCGTTATGTATATTCGCCGTCAAACTACTTTCACGCAAATTTGCACGTAGTTAAAATTACTATTGCAGTTCTTTATACTTTATAACTTTATCTCTACTTTTATTGAATTGGAATTCAATGCTTGTGCGTTTGCCGTTAATATTAGCAATGCATACTTTTTTCCATCCAATGAATTCAGGCTTAAAATTCTCTTTAGGTTCGTAAACAAGATCTTGGTAATATTTAAATTCATGCCAAAGTTGCAACCACTTTTTTACATCTGAGGCTAATTTTTTATCGTCTTTAATTTTTTCTAAAGACTTTATATGGTAATCAGCATCAGTCGTAATTTTAATGTTATTATAGCCGGATGCATTTATCTCTCTAACACATCGTTTTAGTTCATCCAAATTTCTAATGGTATTATTATCCGGCTTCCATTCTGTTTTTAATGAATCGGTTGGAAATGATTTTATTATTTCAAAATCGTAGATTCTATCTTGTTGTAAGTGTTCAATAATTAGTTTTTCTTCTTTATTCTGACAGCTATAAAGAGCAAATATGGATGCAAATAAGAATAGACTTTTTTTCATAGAGGCGTGGGCTAAAGGGTGTGACGCAATTAGTTTTTATTTTTCACTCATCAGCATGAGTACCCGATACATCCCATACATATCGCCAAATGCGACTTCAAACGGGGGATAATGCTGATTGAGAGATATACAAGTGACTACCTCGGCCGTTGAGCCGGGCATTATTTTTTTTATGACAGAGCCATTGCAGGTATCAAGGACATAAACCCTACCCCACTCGATAAATGCCTTCTCGTTTATCTTCTTGAGCAGTATTTTCGCACCGCTTGGGTATTCCGGCTCCATACTATCTCCACTAACGGTCATTGCAAATTCGGCCCCCTTAATGGGCGATACGATCTTCTCGCAATCGTCGGGCTTCACCGATACGATAAAATCATTCAGAGTACCTCCCTGTGCCGTCAAAGGTAAAAGCGGAATCATCTTTACATCCTCGTAATTTGTTTGCATCAAAGAATTTTCCCCTTTGATCATATACCCTTTGCCTGTCATAAGCCATTCTGTATTTAAGTCGGGAAAATTCAAAGCAATTCTTTCTAATTTATCCGGCTGCATAGATTGGCGCATTGAAGTAATGAAAGCAGATGACACTCCTATTCGTCTTCCAAATTCAGATTTAGAAATTTTCTTCTCCTCTAAATATTTTATAAGTCGATCTTTTACAGTTGATTCCATTTTATGCGCTTTGAATAAATAAAAATATGCTTTGAAATATTTGGACAATTCAAAGCGTTTCTTTAAATTTGCAATGTCAAACAAAAGTACAATACAAATATAACTAAAAATTTGACACTGCGCTATGGAAACTTCAATTAACAAAAACGGATGTTCGACTTGTGAGGTCGGGAAAGAAAAGTACACGACTTTCGAACATCGCGGTAAGACCTATTACCAGTATGACTACCGCCACACGGACGGCCGCTTATTCAGCACTACGGGTTCCTCGGTTGACTCCTGCCGTGCAAAACGTGATCTGTGGCTCAAATAAATTTATCATGGAACAGAAAACTCAAACATTCGCGGCGCTCTACGACGCGCTACCACCGACAGAAAAGAACCGCATCACGGCTGAAATCATAAATCGGTGCAACGTCAGCCTTTGGACGATTCAATCATGGAAATCCGGATGCCGGAAACCCAAACCCAAGAGCCGGGAGATACTCGCCGAACTGTTTGATGTCCCGACCTCTGAAATGTTCCCCGAAACTGTAAACTAAAACGACACGACACTATGGACAACTTCGAAATCATTGACTTCAACACACTGGAAAGGCGGAAACGCAAGGCAATTCTGAATCACGCGATCAAAGACATGGACAGAGTGGCCATGCAACGCAAAAAGGAAGGTCTTGAGCCTCGCGGCTTCCTCCTGCAGTTTAACAATCTTATTCAAGTAGAAAAATTACATCATGGAAACAATTGAATGGGTAAGACGAAAGGATTTATGCAAAGAACTCGGTATCAGCGCACGAACGGTTCAACGCTACACCAAGGCAGGATTATTCAGAACTAAGCCCCGCAAAACCCCATCGGGCGGATATGTACTACTCTACAATCTGAACCAAGCCCGACGCGCCTACACACAACCATCGTAAAAAATCAACGCCAAAACACCCCAAGTCATGAATACTCACGATAATACCACAGGAACGGAGCAAATCACCAACAGCGAACGGCAGCGCACGGCGTCGGGAATGCCCGTTATCCGCATCCCGCAAAAAGTCTATGAGACGATTGCCGAGGAGATTATCGACAAGGTAGACGGTCGGCCGTACTATGAAATGAAAATCGAGCGGGACAACGGCACCTATGCTTGGGAGTATTCAATCAAATTCTATGCTTACTACGAGGTAGACCGCCGCCCGGACGGTGATGCTACTCGCCTCAAAGAGATTGCCCCAATTTGGGCGGAGTTCCATATGTGGTTCTCGGATGATGAAGAGGAACTGCAAAATGATTTCGATGCGGAAAAGCTCCGCGATCATGGAATACCATACAACAAACCTTTTACAACATCGGGAGTACGAACGGGTACTCAATGTGCAAGCCGCCCGTGAGGGTCGCCCAAACCGTCCGTCCCACGATACGGGACAACCGGGGAGGTGGTGAAACGGTAGACATACACACTATTGCCGACGTTCTTTCTTATCCACAAAAAAAACGCCGAGGGCGACAGGTGACGCAGATAGGCTGCGTGTGCGGGTTCGATTCCCGCCCTCTCCACAACATTGTTCAACCATTTAAAATCAAACACTATGACATTGATCCGCAAACCCAATGAGATTCAGATTCAGGGTAAAATCAAGATGCTGATTTACGGCCAGCCCGGTATGGGTAAAACCACTATGGCCCTCTCAGCTCCCGATCCGCTGCTTATCGACTGCGACAACGGCGTACAGCGTGTGAATCCGGCGCATATCAGCGACACCGTGCAGGTTTCGTCCTACAACGACGTACTGGCGGTTCTGAACGAGGATTTAAGCCCGTACAAGTCCCTCGTTATCGACACGGCTGGAAAACTTCTCGACTTCATCGCAGCGTATGTCATTGCTCGCAACCCGAAACTGGGCCGTGCAAACGGAGCCCCCACATTGCAGGGCTACGGCGAAATCAAAGCCGAGTTTTCGCAGTTCTGTAAATTGGTGATGTCGAAAGACAAGCATCTGATCTTTGTAGCACACCGCCAAACACGTACCGAGGGTGACGAAACGCGCTACGTTCCCCTGTTCAGCGGTTCGAACTACGACGCTGTTGTAACCGAACTCGACCTTTTGGGCTACATTGAGGCCAACGGCAACAAGCGTACGATTACGTTCAATGGCACGAGCCGCAACGACGGTAAGAATACCTGCAACCTGCCGGCTATGCTCGACATTCCATGTGTCGTCGATCCGGCCACGGGCAACGGCCTGCCGAACCGCTTCCTTTCCGACGCAGTAATCAAGGCCTACAACAACCACCTTTCGCGCCTGCAGGAGCAGGGACACAAGTACGCGGCGATTATGTCGCAGCTCAAGGAGAACATCGCGGCCATCACGGACGACATTTCGGCAAACGATTTTGTCGATCGCATCGACACGTTCGACCACGTCGGCGCGTCGAAAGTTGCCGCCGGCCAACTTCTCAGCGAGAAATGCCGTGCCCTCAAATTGACCTTCAACAAAACGACCCGTCGCTATGAGCAAGGTGCCTAACATCCGGTATCAATTCTACGCCACTTTGCTCGACAGCTTTCAAAGCTATTTGAGCAGTGACGAGATTTGGGAGAAATATTGGGGCAGCTCCACAAAACCCGAAACCCTCACTCCGGACGAGTTCTGTGAGAAAAGCAAGCAGGACGTCCTCGACCGCATCAACCGCGTGCCATTCCAAAGTGCCGCGGCCGATCAGGGAACATGCTTCAATGAGATTGTCGATTGCCTTGTACTGAATAAGGCTACATGCCGCGAGGATATGGTACTTCGTTCTGACAAAGAGCGTCAAATCTTCTCGGCCGACTTTCGGGGACAGACCTATGAATTTCCGATGTCGATTTGCTGGGAGTTCGCCAAGTACTATAAAGGGGCATTGCCGCAGGTATTCTGCGAGGGTGTTCTGCCGACCAAGTACGGCGATGTCCGGCTTTATGGGTACATCGACGAGCTGATGCCGTTCGGCATTCATGACATCAAGACCACGGGCGGTTATCAAGCGGGGAACTTCCGTAAACATTGGCAGCACCACGCATATCCATTCTGCATGGAGCAGATGGGAACCCTTGTAAAATACTTCGAGTACAACATCTGCGAGATCAAGCGACTGCAATGCGGCGCAGTGAAGACTGCAAGTTTCACGGAGTTTTACCCCTATCTGCCGGAAGAAACGCGAATGTTGCTGACGGCGCACTGCGAGCAGTTCATCGAGTTTATCGAGGCCAACCGCCATAAAATCACAGACACGAAAATCTTTAATCAAGAGTAATCATGGCAAAACAGATTATAGGCCGCCACAACGTATGCGCGGCGAAGGAATACACCACCTCACAAGGAGAGGTTAAGACCCAGTGGGTGCCGATCGGCACGTCCGTAACTTTCGACGACAGCTCATACCTTATCAATATCAATGCCCTGCCGATGGGCAATTGGTGGGACGGTGTGCTGCAAGGCTTCAAGCAGGAACCCCGCGACCAGCAGGGCACAGCCCGGTCGCAGTCACCCGCCGCCGGAGGCTATCAGCAACCACAGTACGGCCAAGCACCGCAGGGGTATCGACCGCCGGCCCCGGCACCCGTCGCAGCTCCTTTCCCACCGTACGAAGAAAGCCCATTTTAAGCGATGAAAGATTTCCGTATCACGACACCCAAAGACAAAGAGGCTGTTAAGGCCTACCTCGACCGTCTGCCGGACGGCAAGCGTTACGATGTGGTCGTGAAACTCCACCGGGAGAAACGGACGCTGAGCCAAAACAACCTTTTTCACTTGTGGTGTTCCTGCATAGCCGACGAAACGGGCGAGGATAAGGCCCGGATCAAAATATTGCTCAAAGAAATGTTTCTCGGCTATAAAGAATACGGACTATTCGGCCACAAAACATTTTCGCTGCCCTCGACCTCTGCCCTCGATACGAAACAGATGTCCGAGTTTATGAACAAAGTGCAGGTTTGGGCTTCGGCCGAAATGGGAATCCTGCTACCGGTTCCGGAAGATGAATTTTTCTACCAATTCGAAGAACAATACAAAAACAGAATTTAGATGAAAACAATCAAAATTAAAAGTGCCACACTTTCGGCCCGTACGCTCAAAGTGGCTTACGATGAAACGATCTCAGACGGCACGGCGACCGTAACAAACGAGTACGCAGTAAACAAAGGTACGCTCTGCCATGAAGATTTGATCCATGCGCTGGAGCGGCTCAAACCTCACATGGCTATGCTGTGCGACCTCAAGGAAGTAGGCGGCATCGAAGGGGTTATTATCGACCTTGACCGTTACGATTTCGGGGAAAGCCTCGACAAAGTATTCATCAGCGGCATCAAGGTGTCCTATGGACTGAAGGGCGAAGTACTGACGATCATCGGCGGTAAGACCACGGACAAAGGCCGGGTGCTGAACCTCTGTGCGCCGAGTGTGGCGGATATCGACACTGAATACCCGTATGTGAGTGAACTTTTCGAGGTGCTTGAAAATATCCGCGCGGAGATCAACGCCTATCTGTTTGATGGCAAATGTGCCGTAAAGCAGGCGGAATTTGATTTCGACGAGGATATCTCCGGCGTCGAGGGTGATGCGCCGGAAGAGGCGGCAGAACCCGCGGAGCAGCCCGCGGCCGAAGCACCCGCAGAAACCGAGGGCACACATTTCCCCAAACGTGGCCGCAAGAAAGGCAAGTCGGTAAAACTGTCCGCATAACCGTAGGCATAGAACACCATGTTGATCACCCAAGTAAATACAGACTTCCACATTGCATTCCGCTACTGCCGGCATTTGGTTGAAGCGGTGAAGAACCTGCCCGGTCGTCGGTATGACCCAGTAAATAAATTTTGGGTCGTGCCGACGCGGGAGCGGGCGGCAGTCGAGGCCTTTGCCCGGCGGTATGGCTTTCGGATGGGGGATCAGTCGGCGCGGGCTGAAATGGTCGGAGAGATTCCTCCGATGCCGGAATTGCAGGTTGAAATTCCCCTTGCTATGGAATTGTATCATTATCAGAAGCAGGGCGTGGCGTACTGTCTTGAGCATCCGCACACGATAATAGGCGATAAACCGGGACTTGGAAAGACGGCGCAGAGCATCGCGGCTGTGATTGCTCAACGCGCGTTCCCGTGCCTTATCATCGCGCCGGCGACGCTGAAAATCAACTGGGCGCGCGAGGTTAAGCAATGGGGCGGCGATAAGATGAACGCCATAATCATCAACGACAAAAACCGCCGGACATGGCATCTGTTCTATGAAGCTGGGATGGCGCAGTTCTTCGTGGTGAATTACGAAAGCCTCAAAAAGTACTTCGTGGAGAAGTTCACCAACAAAGAGGGGCAGAAGCTGATGCTTTCGCATATCAAGTTCCGGCCCACGATCGACATTTTCAAGTCGGTGATTATCGACGAGAGCCACCGATGCAAAAACGGTTCTGCCCAGCAGTCTAAGTTCTGCATGGGTATCAGCAAAGAAAAACCCGTAACATACCTGTTGTCAGGTACTCCTTTGGTGAACAAGCCGAAAGACTTGATACCGCAGTTGCATATCATGGGTATGCTGTCGAAGTTCGGAGGATACAAATATTTTGTGAACAGGTATTGCTCCGGGCCGAACGAAGCAAGCAATCTTCGGGAGTTGAATTACCTGCTGAACCTGCATTGTTTCTACCAGCGGGCAAAAGAGGACGTTCTGAAAGACCTCCCGGCCAAGACCCGGCAGACGATCCTTTGCGATATTTCCAACCGCAAGGAGTATATGGATGCCGAACGCGACCTTATCAAGTACCTGCGGGAATACCGGGATGCCTCGGATGAACAGCAGCGCCGGGCTAAACGGGGAGAGGTGATTGTACGTATCAACGTCCTGCGTCAGATATGTGCGCGCGGCAAGGTCAAAGAGGTAAAGGAATTCATCGACGACCTGATCGAATCGGGCGAGAAGCTCATTCTATTTATGAACCTGATCGAACTGGGCGATGCTTTCAAAAAACTGTACCCGAATGCAGTTGTAATCCGCGGCGGGATGTCGGCCGAAGATAAACAGCGCTCCGTCGATTTGTTCCAGCACGACCCCGTCTGCAAACTGGCAATTTGCAATATCAAAGCTGCCGGGGTCGGCTTGACTCTCACCGCATCGTCCCGCGTGGCGTTCGTAGAGTTCCCGTGGACATATGCCGACTGTGAGCAATGCGAGGATCGCGCCCACCGTATCGGGCAGAAAAACAATGTGTCGTGCTACTACTTTCTCGGTGAAAAGACAATCGACGAGGACATCTACAAAATCATCCAAACAAAAAAAAGCATCGCGCAAACCGTGACCGGCACCGTGGATCAGGTTGAAGAAAATGTTGTCGATGCCATCATGAACATTTTTAACCAAAAATAAATTGACATTATGGAAAACAAATTTGTATTTCTCGACATCACGTCGATAGGGATCAACCCTATGAACCCGCGTAAAACATTCGATCCGCGGGCGCTGGGTGAACTCTCGGACAGCATCAAAGTCGTGGGCGTTTTACAACCCATCACCGTGCGGCCGAAACCTACTGAGGAACATGGTGAAAAGTACCAGCTTGTATGCGGTGAGCGCCGTTGGCGTGCTGCGGCCATGGCCGGCCTCAAAGAAATTCCCGCGATTATCCGCGAACTGACCGACGACGAGGCCGTAGATGTTGCCATCACGGAGAACCTGCAACGTAAAGACGTTTCGCCTCTCGAAGAGGCCGACGCATTCAAATATCTGCTCGACAAAGGGCAGAGCATCGCCGACTTGTGCGGACGCTTCGGTAAGAGTGAGTTCTATGTTCGGGGGCGCATGAAACTGCTTGCCATAAGCGACGATTTCCGCAAGATGCTCGATGCTGGGGAAATTTCGATTTCCCAAGCAATGGAGATCGCCAAATTCGACGCGGACATTCAAGGTAGAATGTACGAACAGCATTTTGCCCAGCAATACTATAACTCATGGCACGATTTGAATGCAAAAGCTTTATACCAGCGAGTAGTTCAGTCCTATACGAAAATACTTGATCGATACAAATTCGACAAGGGCGAATGCGATACATGTCCGAACTGCTCCAAGAATTTCAGTCTTTTCGCTGGCGGGGATGGTGAGGCAACATGTCAGGATGACTCCTGCCTGCAACGGAAAAAGCGCGAATATGAACTTGGCATTGCCTTGAAACTTCAAAAGCAGCACCCCGAAGCAGATTTCTACACGATGCACAAGGATTGCCCCAAAAAGGCCGAATTGGAGAAGCAAGGCCACGAAGTCAAGATTTGGCCGGGATGGCCGAACCGTATAGGGGCGGTTGTAACCAAGGAACTCAGAAGTAAAGTCGAGAACGGCACCGCACATCTTGCCATCTGGGTGTATAGCGATGACCCATATTTCGGATATATCGAAACAAATGGTGCAGCTACCCTATCTGAAACCGCCAACTCAATAAAAGAACTCCAGAACAAGGACAACCGAAACAAGGAGCTTGAAGAGGAAAAGACCGTATCGGAAGTACGCGACACCATCAAAAAAATGGATATCGAAACACTGTCTGCCGGAGAGCTTACGGCCTACGAGTCACAACTGACGTTGTTTATCTTGGTTCGAAACCTCAATAAAGAGCAGCAGGAGAAATTAGGCACAGTTCAGCATTACTCGATGTCCGACGAG
>NZ_FR893391.1:0-7952 GCF_000435435.1 Alistipes sp. CAG:29
TTTGATTATCTTTTGCTTTACACTTTTTTATACCTCTGTTTTTTATCCCCGGAACTACACAGGGGATCAGGCGTATTTTTTGCTGTTTTGCACAGAGCGGGCAAAACCCCGTTCCATCTCCGTCTCGGTCACCGACCGGAATCGGCCTTCGTGTGAACCCGATCGATTACAGGTCGTGCGACAGCGGTGCGGGCACTGTGCCGCTCACGTCGAAATCGCCCCAGCGCTCGGCGATCGAGTCGAGCGTGGCGAACAGTTCGGGGATGTCGAGCAGCGTGACCAGCTTCAGGCGCGTAGGCTTGAAATCGGGCAGCCCCTTGAAATAGTTGGACAGGTGGCGGCGCATTTCGAGGATGCCCACGTATTCACCTTTGATTTCCAACGATTTTCGCAGGTGCTCCTTGGCGATCTCCACCCGCTCGCAGATCGATGGCTGGGGCAGCACTTCGCCCGTGGCAAGGTAGTGTTTCACCTCGCGGAATATCCACGGGCGCCCGTAGGTCGCGCGGCCGATCATCACGCCGTCCACGCCGTAGCGGTCGAACATTTCGGCCGCTTTCGGCCCCGAATCCACATCGCCGTTGCCGATGATCGGGATTTGTATCTGCGGATTGTTCTTCACCTTGCCGATCAGCGTCCAGTCGGCTTCGCCGCGGTACATCTGGGCCCGTGTGCGGCCGTGTATCGTGAGCGCCGCGATGCCGACGTCCTGCAGGCGCAGGGCTATCTCCTCGATGTTTTTCGACTCGTCGTCCCAGCCCAGGCGGGTTTTCACGGTCACGGGTTTTCCGACCGCCTCCACGATCCGCCGCGTCATTTCGACCATCAGCGGCACGTCGCGCATCATGCCCGACCCGGCACCCCGCCCCGCGATCTTCTTCACGGGGCAGCCGAAGTTGATGTCGATGATGTCCGGGCCGGCCGCTTCGGCCATGCGCGCCGCCTCGACCATCGGTTCGACCAGATGGCCGTAGAGCTGGATGCCTACCGGACGCTCCGCGTCGTCGATTTCGAGTTTTTTGAGCGACTTGGCCGCGTCGCGTATCAGCCCGTCGGAGGAGATGAATTCCGTGTAGACCACGTCGGCGCCGAAACGCTTGCACATGTAGCGGAACGACGGGTCGGTCACGTCCTCCATCGGCGCCAGCAGCAGGGGTTTTTCCCCGAGTTCTATGTCGGCAATTTTCATGATTCGCTCACTTGGTCGTGTGTTACGAGTATTTTGTCGATGCGGACGCCGTCCATGTCGACGATCTCGAGGTCGAAACTGTTCCAGCGGAGCTTCTCCCCCGTGGCGGGAATGTGTTTCAGCTGGTCGAGAACCAGTCCGCTGATCGTATTGTAGGCATTGCGGGGAACGGCGTTCTCCGCGCCGAAGAAGGCCAGGAAATCGTAAAACGGACACTGCCCGTCGATGAGCACGCTGCCGTCCTCGCGCCGTACGATGTCGGGTTCCTCGTAGCTGTCGGGGATCTCGCCGACCAGCGCCTCGAAGATGTCCTTCAGGGTGACGATGCCGCGCGTTACGCCGAATTCGTCGCACACGATGCCGTAGCCGAGCTGTTCGCTGCGCAATTGCTCCAGCGCGCTGTATACCTCGGCCCCCTCGTGGAAGAACTTGGCGGGCGAAAGGTGGTTGCGGATGTCGAATCCGGGGTCGTCGATATGTCGGAACAGGTCTTTCAGGTAGACGACGCCTGCGAGCTTGTCGAGGCTCCCTTCGCCGACGGGATAGCGGTTGTGGGGCTCCCGGTTGACCTGTTCGCGGATCTGTTCCGGCGTCATCGCGGTGTCGATCCATACCAGTTCGCTGCGGAAGGTCATGATCGACTCGACCGTCCTGTCGCCCAGCGAAAATACGCGGCCCATGATCTTCTGCTCGACCTCCTGCACTTCGCCGTCCTCCGCGCCTTCCTGGATGATGGAGCGTATTTCCTCCTCGGTGACCTTCGAATCCGATTTGCGGAGCCCCAGCAGGCGGGTCACGCCTGCGGTGCTGCGCGACAGGAGCCATACGAACGGCGAGGCCAGCTGCGAGAGCAGGCGCATGGGCCGGGCCACCAGTTTGGCGATCTTCTCCGCCGAGTTCATGCCGATGCGTTTGGGCACGAGCTCCCCGAATATGAGGGTCAGGTAGGTTACGACGATGACGATCGTGATCTGCGCCACGACCGTGGCCGTACGCAGGGAAATGCCGAGTGCGGCGAGCTCCCGGCCGAATTTCGAGGCCAGCGCATCGCCCGAGTAGATACCCGTGAGGATGCCTATCAGCGTGATGCCGATCTGGATGGTCGAAAGGAATTTGTCCGGGTCTTCGATAAGCTTCTGCGCCTGCCGCGCCCCGGCGTTGCCCTGCCGCGCCTGCATCTCCAGATTGGAGCGGCGCGCGGAGATCATGGCGATCTCCGACATGGCGAAGAAGCCGTTCAGGATGATTAATAATAGAATGATGAGGAACTCCATTGGGGTGTCCGGTTTGTTTGTCTGCAAAGATAATGCATGGCGTGTGTAATGCCAAATTTATTTGTGCGCCCACCGGTGCCGGGGCAGGGTATTGCACCCTGTCCGAATAATATGGGGCCGGGGATTGAATATTCCCTGAAAAAATACTAAATTTGCGGACAAATTCTTTCACGATATGAATATTGAGAACTTTATTTCGGATGCCGTCCGCCGCTCGGTGGAGGCGCTTTACGGTACGCTCGACGGCGAACAGTTGCAGATTCAGAAGACCCGCAAGGAATTCGAGGGCGATTATACGCTCGTGACCTTCCCGCTGCTGCGACGAAGCCGCAAGTCGCCCGAAGCCACTGCGACCGAGATCGGCGGTTATATGACGGCCAACGTCCCCGAAATCAAGTCTTTCAATGTCATCAAGGGTTTTCTGAACCTCGTGCTCGACGGCGCTTTCTGGGCGGCGCGTTTTGACGAGGTCGCTGCCGATGCCGATTTCGGGCAGGCCCCGGCCACCGGGCGCACGGTCATGATCGAATATTCGTCGCCCAATACCAACAAACCCCTGCACCTGGGGCATATCCGCAACAACCTGCTGGGCTACTCCGTGGCGCAGATACTCAAGGCCAACGGACATAGCGTCATCAAGGCCAACCTGGTGAACGACCGCGGCATCCATATCTGCAAGTCGATGCTGGCGTGGAAACTCTACGGCAACGGTGAAACGCCCGCCACGTCGGGCATGAAGGGCGACCACCTCGTAGGCAAATACTACGTCGAATTCGACAAGCACTACAAAGCGCAAATCAAGGAGTTGATGGCGCAGGGGCAGAGTGAAGAGGAGGCGAAAAAGAACGCTCCCGTGATGCTCGAGGCGCAGGAGATGCTGCGCAAGTGGGAGGCCCGCGATCCTGAGGTCTACTCGCTTTGGGAAACCATGAACGGCTGGGTGTATGAGGGCTTCGACGTGACCTACAAGGCGCTGGGCGTCGATTTCGACAAGGTTTACTACGAATCGCAGACCTACCTGCTGGGCAAGAGCCTCGTCGAGGAGGGGCTCCGCAAGGGTGTTTTCTACCGCCGTCCCGACAATTCGGTCTGGATCGACCTCACGGCCGACGGGCTGGACGAGAAACTGCTGCTGCGCGGCGACGGGACTTCGGTCTACATGACGCAGGATCTGGGTACGGCCTACCGCCGCTTCGAGGATAACAAGCTCGACGACATGATCTATGTCGTGGGTAACGAACAGAACTACCACTTCCAGGTGCTCAAGCTGGTGCTCAAGAAACTGGGGTATGCCGACTGGAGCGACCATATCACGCACCTCTCCTACGGCATGGTGGAATTGCCCGAGGGTAAGATGAAGTCGCGCGAGGGCACGGTGGTCGACGCCGACGACCTGATCGCCGGCATGGTCGCTACCGCACGCGAGATGTCGGCCGAGCTGGGCAAGCTGGACGGCTGCTCCGAAGAAGAAGCCAATGCCGTGTCGACGATGGTCGGGCTGGGGGCGCTCAAGTATTTCATCCTCAAGGTCGACCCCAGGAAGACCATGCTTTTCGACCCGCGCGAATCCATCGACTTCAACGGCAATACGGGGCCGTTCATCCAATATACCCATGCGCGTATCTGCTCGATCCTGCGCAAGGCTACCGAAGCCGGGATCGACTTTTCCGCCGCCGTGCAGGCCGATTACCTGCCCGAGGAGATCGACCTGGTGAAGACGCTCACGGAATATCCGTCGGTCGTGGCCGCCGCGGGCGAAAATTTCGCCCCCTCGGTTATCGGCGCCTATGTCTACGAGCTGGCCAAGCAGTTCAACGGATACTACCATGACCATTCGATCCTCCGGGAAGAGGATGCAGCGACCCGCACGATGCGTCTCCGGCTGGCCGGGCAGGTGGCGCGTGTCATCCGCCGCGGCATGAACCTGCTCGGCATCGACGTCCCGGAGCGGATGTAACCCCTTGCCGGGCTGCGAAAGCTGAGATATGATTTTGAAAAGGGCAGCTCCCCGCGGGAGCTGCCCTTTCAGCATCGTCTGCCGTCCGGGTTTCCCGGCCGCCGCAGGCGTTTCGTGATGACCATGCCCGTCATTGGGCCACGATCCGGTATTTGTAGGTGTTGGTTTTTCCGGGGACGGTCGTGGACTGCTCGACAATCGGTTCAGCCAGTTGTTCGAATTTGTAACCTGCTGCCGGGGTGATCGTCGTGCCGCCGTTGATCTTGTCGAGCCCCATGTCGCCGAAATAGCCGCCTTTCAGCTCGACCGTGCTCGGGTCGGAAGCCGCTGCCGCACCGTCGTCGCCCAGGCGTACGCAGTAGTCGTGCCCTTCGCTGTAAAATTTACCGCCGTTCACGACCGCATGTCCGTCGGCCAGTACGGCCAGCCCGTGGAAATTGTTGCCCGTGCCTGACAGATTGTAGGTCGAGAAAATACCGTCGTTGATCGTCACCTTGCCGCCCGAGTCGACCGTCACGGCTCCTTGTATGCCCGATACCTCGGCGTAGTTGATGACGGTTTCCGTCCCTTCGCCCAACGTGCGGATGCAATATGCCCACTGGCCGTTTCCGTTGTGTGCCGTCGAGGAGAACTTCCCGTTATTGACAATCAGCGAGCCGCCGCCCTGGTTGGCAACGGCGTAAAAAGCCGCGTTGACGGTGCAGTCCTCGAGTACGACCTTGCCGCCGTTGTTCAGGATGCCCGACCCCTGCTGGTTATTGGTCGTTTCGAGCGTCGCGCCCCCGTCGATGGTCAGGTTGGCCCCTGCGTAATTCCGGATCAGGCCGTAATCGCCCGTAATGGAGCCTGGGCCCGAAACCGTGAGATCCGAGTAGTTGTCCAGCTTGTTGGACGAGACCGTTATCTTCGTCCCTTGGCCGAGCGTAAGCACGGTAGGGTAGTTGACCTGCACTGCTTGCGCGGCCGTCAGGTCGAGGTCGGCGGTCACAGCGATCTCGCCGCCGCGCGATGCCAGCGTTGCGGCCAGTTCTTCCGGTGTTGCGACCTCCACCTTGCGGCTCAGCGCCTCGCCGTTCAGGGTCAGCGTACTGATGCACAATTCGCCGACATAGGGCTGTATGTCCCACGTCGACTCATACATCGACCCGAGCCCGTCGAGGTCTTCGCGCGAATTCGTCCCGCTGACCAGCTCCCCGGAGCAGGTGATGTCGATCGTTCCCTGGTTCACGTCGCCCGCGAAATACGAAGAGGCATAAACATACCCTCCGGTAGCCGGATAGCTCGTCTCCCCGTACAGTATCTGGTTCTTATGCCGGATGGTGACGTTCTTCACCGAGCACTCCTCGATACGGGCGTTTTGCTGCATCGTCCCCGCGAAACCGCCCAGTGCGTAGCCGCCCGTCAGCGTCACGCCGTCGGCCGTGATGTTCTTGTAGAGTGAAACCTCCGCCGATCCCAGTTCCATCAGGCCTATCACGCCGCCAATGCGGTAGGAGGTGGAGGCACTTTCTTTGCTTCCGTTTGCCGTCAGACTGATGTTCGTGAGTGCCACGTCCGAAACCGTCGTTCCGGGAAGGGCATACCCGATCAGTCCGCCGATCCATTTCCGCTGGCCTGCCTTCTCCGACGGCAGGTCGCTCTCGTAGGTGAGGTTGGCGACCTTCAGGTTTTTGATCACGGCGCCCGATTTCGTAGCCCCGAAAATTCCCACGCAGGTGTGGTACGACGGATTGACCGTGACGTTGCTGATCGTATGGCCTCCGCCGTCGAATTCGCCTGCGAACTCCTGTGCCTTGGCGCCTTCGATGTAATTGGTGCCGAATCCGATCGGGGTGTAAATTTTGCCCGTCATGTCGATGTCCTTCGTCATTTTATATTTCTTCGAAGCGTCGGTGGCATTCTCCGAAACCCACAGCATGTCCTCGTAGGAGTCGATCTCGTAATACCCCTCTGCATCCTGGGACGGGGCGTCCACCGGGAGCTTGTTGCTGTCCGACATCGTACATCTGAACGTCCTGCGGATGTCGCGCTGCAACGATACCGTGGTATTGTCGTTGAAGGTTTTGCGCTCCACGAACTTGTAGCCGTCGGTCGTCCATGCCGTAATCACGCAGTAGCTGACCACCAGCGGATGTACTACGGCGTAAATATAGGTGTCTCCTCCGGCCGCGATGGTCGCCGGGGCGGCGAGCGTCACCGATACCTTGTTGTCCGTTCTGCCCGCTACGGCCGTGGTCTTGTAGTCCGTATTCCCGAATTGGGGGTTCGCCGTCAGGTCTGCCGTATAGAGCCCCGTCAGGGGCTGGTTCCGGGCTGCCTCGAAATCGACCCGGCCGATCGTTACGTCGTTGTCCGTATCGTTCACCAGCCGGATGCGGAGCAGCGCGAATATCCCCGAGAAACTCAGTTTTACCGTGGGAGTATTGTCCGTATCGTTGACCACCGTGGTGGGCACGGCCGCCAGTGCATAGTATTTTGCCAGGTTCGAAAAGTCGTCGCCGGCAACCTGCTGCTGTTCGGCCGGGACTTCGAGGTTGCGCGTACCCGCCCAGTTGCTCGACACGGCCGCGCGCGAATCGGCCGTGCCGTCCGTCGTCCCCGATACCTGGGCTTCGTTTTCTTCGTACGGGTAGTAGGCGTAAACATTCAGCCCTTCCTGGATGGCAAATGTCGAGGAAGACACCTGCTTGAAATCCACCCAGCCTTTTGTCTGCGAGTTCACGGCTTCGAAACAGAGGTTCTGATCTGTCCAGTCGTTGGCCGGATAGTTCAGGTACAGGCCGATCCGGTCGGCATCCTCGGCGCTGAACGAGAACCTCAGCCCGTCCTCCGTCATATCGGCCCTGGTCTGCCCGTCGTCCCCGACGGTGGCGCGTACGATGAAGTCCGCATCGGTTTTCTTCGTCCCCGCCTCTTCCGTCGTGTCCGTCGTACAGCCGCACAGGGCTGCTCCGAGCAATAAATACGATAACTGTTTAATTTTCATCGTTTTATTTTTTTTAGTCATACACATAAGTTTCCCGAACGGACACATCAGTATTCATTCGTGTCGTCATCCGGTTTTTCCACCTGGCTCGCGGCGAAACCTTGTTCGACGAGCACGAGCACCTCCTCCACGGAGGGCATCTCATAGTTTTTTCTTTTCATTTTGTAGGATTGTATTATAAATTAAAGGGAAGTGACAGGTAAACGCAAGAAAGGGATGCTCTTTTGAGAACATCCCTAAATATGGGTGTAATACGTTGGTTGTTAGTTTACTATGAGCCCAGTCCCGTGGGGGGGGGGTAAAATGACCGGCCTTACGGAGCGAATGTTCCGCAGAAGTATGTCTCTGATATGTCCGGCAATCTCCCATTATTTAACAAAAGTAGCAATTTTGGCGTAGAGGGATATGATTCAGGCCTTAAATGTGTGCTTAAAAGACGTAAATGTTTGCGTAGAGGCAATTCCCCCCCCCGTGCGAATGCGATCCATACCTTTATATATAAAAAGGGGAGGATATATGATGTGCACCCCAAAGTTTGGACTGATT
>NZ_FR893392.1:0-13530 GCF_000435435.1 Alistipes sp. CAG:29
CAGAATATCCTCTTTTTTCTTGTCGGGGAGACTGGATTCGAACCAGCGACCTCCAACTCCCGAAGCTGGCGCGCTAACCGGACTGCGCTACACCCCGAACATTTGGGGCTCTTATCGTTTTAAGAGCGCACAAAGATAAGTCGAAAATCCGAAAAGTCAAAATAATTTCTGCAAAAAACGCCTTCCCGGTTATATTTCGGCTGCCGCCTCTTCCGTCAGCGCTTGCAGTACCCCTTCTGTTGCCTATCCCCGTTGCCTTTCTCTGTTGCCCCTTCCATCATCCCTTTCGGCACCTTTCCAATCGTCCTTTCCGTCGTCCCTTCCATTGTCTCACCCTGTTTCCCCGTTCCGTCTCCCGCCTGCAAGCCCCGTGCTTTCGAACTGCTGCTGCCGGGTGGCTGCGATACATGGTCGCGGACGGTCTGCGGGGCGGATAATTTCCGCAGGTCACTATACCCGCCGCTGCACATCGGTTTACACAACTAGTCGAAAAACGTGTTAACCGAGCAAAAACCGGCAAAATAGGATGCTTTGCGACAAACACAAAAAAGCCTTCCAGAGCTGTCTGAAAGGCTTTTTTCTCGTGTCGGGGTAGCGGGATTCGAACCCACGACCCCCTGCTCCCAAAGCAGGTGCGCTAACCGGACTGCGCTACACCCCGTCGTTCCCGACCTTGACCCCGTGATTGGCCTTGTGCAACCCCGCGAGGCTGTTGTGTGTCAATCCCGGGCATTCCGACCGGGGGAACCTTCCGGGTTCCGGGTTGCAAAGATAACCGCTTTTTTTCGTTCCGGCAAACTTTTACCCCGAAATCCGCCTTTCCCGGCTGCGTGCCGGATTCCTGTTGGGCGGGGCTGTCTGTTTGCTTGCCGGACGGTTTTTTTGCCGCCCTGTTTTCCAGAAACAGGCGGCTTTCCCGGATATGACTTTGCCGCGATCCGTATGCGTTGCCTTTCGGCTGGAGCCCTGTGGCCTCCGTATTTGCCCGGTTGCGGCCCTGCCTCCGGGCATTCCGGACGGCGCTGCTATTTCGTTGCGGTTATCTCTTCCAACAGGTGTCCGAAATCCTCACCCGGTGCGGGCTTGTACACCGCGAACCCCAGCGCCTGCGCCGCGTCCACATTCTTCTGCCCGTCGTCGATGAAGAGTGTTTGCGCGGGGACGATGCCGCTGTCGGCGATCACCTTGCGGAAGATCGCCTCCGAGGGTTTCAGCTCGCGCAGTTCGTAGGAGAGGTATACCTTGTCGAAATAGTCGTCCATCGTGTGCCCGTCGGCCGTGAATTCGCCGCGGATGACCTCCATCGACGCCGGGTTGTTGTTCGACAACACGTAGGTGCGAATCCCCGCCCCGCGCAGCCGTTCCACCTGGCGCAGTTTCCAGACCGGAACCCCCGCCAGGAACGCGCCGTATGCCCCTGCGATCTGGGCGTCGGTGACATCGTACCGCCCGTCGAGCTTCCGCATCGCGTCGCATGCCTCGTGGAACGACAGGTCGCCCCGCTCCAGCCGTCCGATCATCTCGGCGGGGTAGCAGGGGTTTATCAGTCCGGCGACCCGGTTCATGCCGAGCTCCCTGAATGCCGCTGTACAGCGCTCTATGTCGAGGTCTACGAGGACGCCCCCGAGGTCGAAAATTACATTTTTAATATCTTTCATAGTCATCTAATGTCTTGTCCGTGCGCCGCGTCCGCGGAGTTTGGCTCCGCCGTACTGCTTCCTGCTTCTCCCCGGCGACGCAGCCCGTGTCTGTGCCGTGTGCTGCCCGGCAGGACAGCCCGCTTCCTGCGGTGGCTGCCTGCGTCGTTCCGCCTTATTTTTGGAACTTCATCGTGAAACGCCGCACCGGCCGCAGCACCCACATCGGCAATACCTTGCAAAAGGGGATCCAGGCGCGGTTCCACCAGTCGGGTACGATGCAGCGGCGGCCTTTCCACAACGCCTTCAGCCCTCGGCGCGCACAACTGTCGGGGGTGATGAGCACGCCCAGTTTGCGGCCGATGCGCTGCCAGTAGGGCGTCAGCCCGTAGAGGTCTGTCGCTACGCCCGCCGGGCAAACCGCCGTGACGCGGATGCCCCGTTCGCGCACCTCCTTGGCGAAAGCCACGGAGAACGAGCGCATGTAGGCTTTCGAGGCGCTGTATAGCGCCAGCCCCGGGAACGGCATCCACAGCGAGTAGGACGACATGTTGAGGATGTGCCCCCGCACGCCGCGGCGTACCATGTCCGCGGCGAAGAGGCGGCATAGCTGCGTGACGGTCAGGTCGTGCAGCAGGATGATGCGCTCGATGCGCTCCGCCGGCGTGTCGAGGATGTCGCAGAACGAGAATATCCCGGCGTTGTTGATCACCACGTCGACCACGATCCCCTCGGCTGCCATGCGGTCGTACAACTCCTGTGCCGCCCCGACCCGCGCAAGATCTATCGTGATCACCCGCACGTCGGGCGTCACGGCCGCCGTTGCCCTGTTGCCGCACTCCTTTCCGCTGCCGACGCCTTGCTGCGCACTACCGGCTGCGAGCGCCCCGTTCCCGTCCGTTTCAGCCCCGGGTTCCCCCGTAGCTTCGGCAATCGCCGCCGCCGGTTCGCGTCCCGGCGCCCCGCTTCCGTCTGCGGATGCTGCAACTCCCAGTCTTTCCGCAACTTTCGATTTTTCGGTAACTTCCGATCCTTCCGCGGCTTCCGGCTCTTTCGCGGCTGCTTTTCGCCCGGCCGGCCGGGCATTCCGTATCTCTTCCGCCACGGCTTCGAGCGGTGCGCGGTTGTCGCCCGCGATCACCAGCCGGTAGCCCAGCGCCGCCAGCCGCAGGGCGTAGCAGCGCCCGATGCCCGACCCGGCGCCCGTCACCAGCGCCCATGCGCTGCCCGGCGCCACTGCGCCGCGTTCCATCCGGCGGCCTTGCGGCTCGGCTGCGTGCTTCCGGCTCCCGGCCGGCGTCCCGCCTTGTGCCGCGGCCCCGGCCGTTTCGCTGTTCCGTTTACGTTTCTCCATGTGTTCCATGCTTACGGCAGTTTGGCCAGTTCTTCCTGTATCCTGCGTGGCAGCCCGTCGCAATGCTTGCAGCATTTCATGTCCACCGAGTACATCCGCGCGATGCAGTAGTTGCGGTGGTCGCAGCCGCTGCGTGTCGAGGCGTCGCCCTCGCGGAGCTTGTTTACGAACGCCGGGTCGTTGACCAGCGCCCGGGCCATCTGCACCAGTTCGAACCCTGCGTCCAGCGCCTTGTCGATCCCTTCGCGGCTCACCAGCCCGCCGACATATACCAGCGGGCATTTCAGCTCGGCGCGGAATTTCTTGGCGTCTTCCAGGAAATAGCACTCCTCGAAGGGAAACTGCCGGATCATGAAGGGCCCGCACCAGCGGATGAAATAGCGCAGCCACAGGGGCGAGTAGTAGCTCATCGTGTAGATCGGGATCAGCCCCCGCATCACGGCCATCGGGGCCTTGGACACGAACCCGCCCGAAAGCACGATGCCGTCGACACCGAAGCGTTCGATCTCGCGGGCTATGGCGATGCTTTCGGGAATCTCGATGCCGCCCTTGAACCCGTCGTACATGTTGTGCTTCACCAATACGGCCGTCCCCGTTTTCGCCGCGGCCTCCATCACTTCTGTGAGGCACATCCGCATGAAGCGCATCCTGTTTTCCAAAGTCCCGCCGTACTCGTCCTTCCGGTGATTGGTGTAGGGCGAGAGGAACTGCGAGATCAGGTAGCCGTGCCCGGCATGTACCTCCACCGAGTCGAACCCCGCGTCGTGCGCGGTGTGGACGGCCTTCCCGAAATCCCGTGCCACCTGCGCGATCTCGTCCTTGCGCATACCCCGCACGGGGGTGTAGGCATAGAGGTTGAACCCCGTCGACGCGCCGATCGGGATCTGCCCGGCGGTCGTCAAATGGGTCATGTTGCCGCAGTGCCCGATCTGGATGCCGGCCGCCGCGCCTTCGCGGTGTACGGCGTCGGTTATCCCGCGCAGCCCGGGCACGATCTCTGGGCGCAGCCACAACTGCTTGTCGAACGACAGCCCGCTGCGGCATACCGCGGCGTAGGCCAGCGTGGTCATCCCCACGCCGCCGCGCGCCACCGAAACGTGGTACTCCTTGAGCTGCTCCGTGGGGCCGAAATGACGCCCCATCGACTCGAACGCCGCCGAACGTACCGTGCGGTTGCGCAGTGTCACGGGGCCTAATTTATAAGGGGTGAACAGTGATGACATTTTCCGGTAGGTTAATAGATGAAAGGTATGATCTTTTTTCGTTTCAGCGCCGTGAATTCCTTCCCGAACTCTTGGGCGTAACGCTTGTAGAGCGATGCCGCACGGGGCGCGAGGTTGGCGAACGTCCACCAGGCGAATACCGCCCCGGCCCACGACCACGAAGCTACGGCGAAGCCCGTCCATTCGAGCAGTTCGCCGAAATAGTTGGCCGACGAGACGTATCGGAACATCCCCCCGCGGGGAATGTAGTGGCGCGTGTCGCCCGGCTTGCGCAGGTTGCGGATGATATGGTCGGAATGGAGGTTTACGGCCATCCCCGCCATGAACAGGGCTCCCCCGACGTAAATGTAGGGCTTTGCGAACCAGTCGGCGTAATAGCCTTCGGGCGAGACGTAGAAGATCCACCCGCCCTGCATCAGCGCGTTGAGGGTGTTGAACGCCATGCCCATCACGACGATCCCCAGCGGCATCTTCGACTCTCCGCGCAGCAGCAGCGGGAAGATGAAGGCGCGCTGCAGGTAGTGCGCCTGGAACAGCACGAAGAGCGCCAGCGGCCCGGCCTCCCATGTCCGCCCGGACATGAGCCAGAGCACGCACATTGCGATGAACACGGGCGACTCCATCACGACCCAGCCCACCTTGTTGGGTACCGGGGGGCCGTATTTCGGGTTGAACAGATAGCCGTACCCGGCTTCGAAAAAGTGCAGGGCGACGTAAACCCCGGCGGCCAGCACGGCCATGACGATCAGGAAGATATTGAATGTTTCTGCCATTTGTCTGCGGTTGGATAAAAACGTCGTAAAGTTACAAAACAAATCGGTATAATGAAAATCGCATCCGCCTCCCCTCCGGTTGTTTTTCTCCTTTCCGGGCACATATTTGTCTTATTGGTCGCAGCGTCTCTCCCGCCGGCCGGATTGTCCCTTTACGGCCGGTGCCCGCCCTGTGTCCGGGCTGAATGCTTTCTTCCTGTGCCCCGGCCAGTGCGGATGCCCCTCTGAGGGCCTGTGTGATTCCGCGGTCGTCCTTTGTGCCCCTCGGCTGCATCCCGATAAAAAAAGACGGCCTCCACTGCGAGTGGAAGCCGTCTGCGCGACCCTTCGCAACCCCGCAGGGCGCGAAATGCTTTGGCTGCAGGCGCCGGGGCGCCCGCTTTCCGGCATTCGTTCCGGGGTGCCGGAGCCCTCTCGTAAAAACCCCTGCCGAAGCAGGGGTGCCGGGACGGTAACCTGTGACGCTTCGGCGTCACGCCGTACGTACAGTCCGATATGGGAGTTGCCCGCTCCCGGCTGTCGGTCTGCCGTCCGGTGCCGGCGGCCCGGCATGCCCTTCCCGGACACGCCTGCGGCCGGACGGGGCATATTAGTGCGTAAAGACTTTTCCTTTCTGGTGTTCCTTGTTCTCGTACTTGATGCGCGAGGTAGTGGGGTACTCCAGCTGTTCGAATTCGGCGATGGCGTTGCGGATGTCGCCCATCAGCATGTCGGCCATGTCGCGCGACATGCCCTGGCGCACCACGATACGCATTACGACCACGTCCTCGATGTTCTTGGGCATCGTATAGGCGGGAACCATCCAGCCGCTCTGCTGCAGTTTGGCCTGCAGGTCGAACAGCGTCCACTTGGCCTTCTTGTCATACTCGGGATCCATCATCCAGATGAACAGCGGGTTGACGACCTCCGTCGAGTAGTTCTTGAAGCATTTCATCGTGCCGATCTGCTGGTGGCAGTACTTGGCGATGTCCATCGAGTTCTGCTGTATCTCCTTGTACCCCTCGAATCCCAGGCGGATGAAGTTGTAGTACTGGCCGAGTATCTGCGCTGCGGGGCGCGAGAAGTTGAGGCCGACCTGCGTGATGTTGGCGCCCAGGTAGTTTACCGAGAACGACATTTCCTCGGGCAGGTATTTCTTGTCCTTCCATACCACCCATCCCAGGCCGGGATATACCAGGCCGTACTTGTGGCCCGACGTGGAGATCGACAATACCCACTTGAGGCGGAAGTCCCACTTCTTCTCGGGTTTGAGGAACGGCAGGATGAAACCGCCCGACGCTGCGTCGACGTGGATCGGGATTTCATAGCCGGTCTTGGCGTTGTACTCGTCGAGCGCCTTGTCCAGCCCCTCGATGTCGTCGTCCAGTCCCGTCCACGTGACGCCTGCGATCGGCACGATGCAGATCGTGTTCTCGTCGCACATCTCCAGCGCCTGCTTGGGGTCGAGCGTGATGTGGTCGAGCGTCAGGGGCACGGTGCGCATTTCGATCTGCCACAGCTGGCAGAACTTCTCCCATACGACCTGGAACCCGGCGCTCATCACCAGATTCGGTTTGTCGAAGGGCTTGCCTGCGGCCTTGCGGCGCTGGCGCCAGCGGAGCCATGCGGCCACGCCGCCCAGCATACATGCCTCCGACGAACCGATGCCCAGCGCACCGGTCTTCCATTCGGCCTTCTCGGGGGTGTTCCACATGTTGGCGACGATGTTCAGGCAGCGGCCGCACATCACCGCGACACGCGGGTACTCCGTTTCGTCGATGTAGTTGATGTTGATGGCCTCGTTCATCAGCCGTGTGGCGTAATCGTCCATGTAGGTCGTTACGAACGTGGCGAGGTTCAGCCGCGGTTGTGTCTGCGGATAGGTCTCGTCCTTGACTAACTGGTAGGCGATCTCGGGAGCCGTCTTGCCCTTGGGGATGAATTCCGTGGGTGCCGGACTGCGCATTTCCTCCGAACCGAAAATGTCGGTCAGCGTGTCTTCGTTGGTGTGTCTTTGCTGATTCATGATGTAAATTTTGTTTTGGTTTACGCCCTCCAACCTTGCATGAACTGTGCCACGGAGCGGTTTCTTTCGGCCTAAACCGGGCTGCGGGGCCTCTTTTGCTTCGGCCGAAGCCGGTTGTGAAAAAAATGTCCGGAAAATTTGCAAATCCCAAAATGTTCGATATATTTGTGATATCAAAATAATATCACTAAAACTGTACGGATATGGAAAATGGAAATTTCGTTTACAAAGGCTGGAAATGCAACGGTTTCCTGGCATTGGTGCTGATCCTCGGCGGGTTGGCCTTGGGGGTTTACGCGATCGTCGCGGGCGCGCAGCGCATCGACGCCGGGCTGGCGCTCGGCGGCGGGCTGGTGGCGGCGGGCGTCGTCTGGTGCCTTTGCATGCTGATCTGCATGGCGGGATTCATGCTGCTCGAACCCAACGAGGCGCGCGTGATGGTCTTTTTCGGTAAATACAAAGGTACCTTCTACGAAACGGGCTATTGGTGGGTCAACCCCTTCATGTCGGCCAAGCAGATCTCGATCCGTGCCCGCAACCTGAACGTCGACCCGATCAAGGTCAACGACAAGACGGGCAACCCGATCCTGATCGGGCTGGTGCTGGTCTGGAAGATCAAGCGCGATGATATTTATAAGGCCGTTTTCGAGATCGACGCCCCGACTACGGCCGGGCAGACCGGCGTTTCGGCCTCGGCGCGCATGAACATCCTCGAGAACTTCGTGGGCGTGCAGAGCGATGCCGCACTGCGCCAGGTGGCCGGTTGCTATTCCTATGATAACAATGGTGTTGCGGACGATGAGCTGACGCTCCGCTCGAACAGCGAGCAGATCAACGACCAGCTCGAACACACGCTCAACGAACGCCTGGCGATGGCCGGCATCGAGGTGGTCGAGGCCCGCATCAACTACCTGGCCTATGCGCCCGAAATCGCCGCCGTGATGCTGCGCCGCCAGCAGGCCGATGCCATCATCTCCGCCCGCGAGAAGATCGTCGAGGGTGCCGTGTCGATGGTGCACATGGCGCTCGACCGCCTCGGCAACGAGCATATCGTCGAACTGGACGAAGAGCGCAAGGCGGCCATGGTGTCGAATTTGCTCGTAGTGCTCTGTGCCGACGAAGCCGCGCAGCCCGTGGTGAATGCCGGAACCCTGCACCATTGATTTAACTGGGGATGGCTAAAGAGAATAATAACAAGAGTTTCGTACTGCGTATCGACGCCGCGACGATGGACGCATTGGAGCTATGGGCTGCCGACGAGTTCCGCTCGATCAACGGCCAGCTCCAGTGGATCATCGCCGATGCCTTGCGCCGCAGCGGCCGCCTGAAGAAGCCGCGTGCGGCCGCCGGGGCGACCCTGCCGGCCGCGGATACGGGCGTTGCTTCGTCGGGCAGGGACTTCCCGCCGGCCCCGGCGGCCGTTTCTCCCGCGGTTGCCGCCGCTCCTCCTGCTGACGTTGCGTCCGGCGAAAGCACGCCGCCGCTGCAGGATGCCGTCCCTCCCGTTGCCGCAGCGGCAGCCGGGGAAGCCGGCCCGCTGCCTTCGCACGCCCGTATGCAGTCCGACGACCCGCAAAAAAATAAAGCCGATATAAAAAAATGAATCCGATGTTCAGGATGTGGAGATGTTATTTTTCCGGCCTGCTCGATGCCGGACGCTGGCGGATGTTTCTGCACAGCCGCATGTGGCTCGGCCTGCCCGTGGCAGCCGTTGCCGCGTTCGTCGTAATTTTCCTGCTGCGCCGTTTCGGTGAAAGTCTCCCGACTGCCGAGGCGCTTTGGAAGGGGGCTGTCTGTGCACTGGTGATTGCTTTTTGCTGGGCTTTGGGCGTGTGGGCCGCCGTCGGGCCCGAACCGTCCGATGACGACGGCGGGCAGGACGGGGAGGCCGTCGGTGACGTGGGAGCCCGTGCGGCGTGGCGGGGCAGGGTGCTCTGCTTCGTATTGCTGCTGGGGGCGTTCGCCCTGGTTTGCTCGTCCCAGATTTCGGAAATGCTGGGCGGCGAATGTTCGCTGGCCCGCGGGTTCGGGGGGATACTGCTCAAGGCGATGGCGGTTGCGGCCGTCGTTGTTCCCGTATGGCTTGATTCGGGACGCAGTAAATGGCAGGATCAATAAAAGCCGGTGCTATGTCGATCCCGATGTTTATAAAAAGGATGTTGCTATGAATCGGAAATGGATTTTTGCGGTTGTTTCGGTGCTTGCGGTTGCGCTGGCAATGTTCCCGCTCAACCTGCTGTGGGTCGGGCAGTCGCCGTTGCATGCGGCAGTGAGTTCCCTGCTGTTCGGCCTGCCCGCACTGCTCACGGCATGGACGCCCAAAGGGCGGTGTGCCGGCGGCCGGGCCGAATCCCGCAGGGCTGCCGGGAATACGGGATTCCGCACCTGCACCGGGCGCCCGGATCGCACTGTGCCTGAGGATCGCGCGGTGCTCCCGGATCATACTGTCCCTGCGGATCATACTGTCCCTGCGGATCGCACCGAACCAGCCGGGCGAAAGTCCCTGCTGGCGAAAGTCGCGCTGGGGATCGCTTTTTTCGTGCTGGCGGCGATGCTGGCATACGATATTTCGACCGAAGGCGTCGCCGTCGGAGTTACGAAGGCAGTCGGATTCGGTCTGTTGATACTGCTTGCTGCCGTTGGGCATAGATTAGGTTATCTAAAGTTATAGTTTATGAAAAAAATCGTCGTTTTTACGGGTGCGGGGGTAAGCGCCGACAGCGGTCTGGCGACCTTCCGCGATTCCGACGGGTTATGGGCTTCCTACCGGATCGAGGATGTCTGCACGCCCGAGGCGTTGGCGCATAACCGTGCCACGGTCATCGGGTTTTACAACATGCGCCGCCGCGAGATGCTCGCCGCGCAGCCCAATGCCGGACACGAGGTCATCGCGGGGCTGGAACGGGATTTCGAGGTCGAGGTCTTGACGCAGAACGTAGACAACCTGCACGAGCGTGCCGGTTCGTCGAAAGTGACTCACCTGCACGGCGAACTGACCTGCCTGCGCTCGTCGCGCAATCCCGATCTGGTCGTCCCGATCGAGGGGTGGGAGCAGAAGCTCGACGCCACGGCGCCCGACGGGGCGCTGCTGCGTCCGCACATCGTCTTTTTCGGCGAGGCGGTGCCGATGTTCGAACGTGCCGCGCAGATTGCCCGGACGGCGGATATCATGGTGGTCGTGGGGACTTCGCTGGCGGTCTATCCCGCCGCGTCGCTGGTGCGCTACGTGCGCCCCGGAATCCCGATCTATGTCGTCGATCCCGGTAATCCCGATACGGCGGGCATCCGCAATCCGCTGACCCTGATCCGCAAACGCGCCGCCGAAGGCATGCCCGAGCTGGCCGCCCTGCTGCGGGAGCGGTATAAAGGATAACGATTCGGAATAGAACTCCGCCTGTTTTTTGCGGGTGCGGGCGCTCCGCATTCGTTGTCCGCGCACATTTGAGCGTTATGATCTATTGCAGCGCAATCGAAAAGCCCGCCCCTCGGTTAAAGGGGCGGGCCGTTCGTTTGTCTGTCGGGCCAATCAGAAGTGCATGGCGATGCCGAACGTGATGCCGAAGCGGTTAAACCGCGCTCCGCGCTTCTCGATGCCGATGAATTCGCCCGTGCTGTTGTCGTAAATATTGGCTTTGCCCACGAGGTTCAGGTATTCCAGTCCTGCCGTGAAGTCGAGCCGCGTACGGCGCGTCATGGCGAGCCGGTAGCCGCCGCCCAGACTGCCCGTCAGGCCCGCCCCGTTGTCCGGGTAGAAGGTCGCGCCCGCTTCGGCATAGTTGAACCAGCGGCTGGCGCGTTTGCCGTACAATCGTTCGGCCTTGAGGTAGCCCAGAAAGGTCTTTTCCCCTTGGTCGTCATAAGAGCCGAAGCCCGTGCCTGCGCCGACATTCCAGTCGGGCGTAAGGCGCACGGTCACTTCAAACCGCAGTTCGCCGCCGCGAAGATATTCGGGCGCGCCCCACGGCGACGTGATTTTGCCGAAGTCGGATACTATTTTGTATTTTTCCGTCAGGCCGAGGCTGTAACGGTATCCGACACCGAAGCGTACGCGGGGCTCTTTGTGGTTTTTGGATTGCTGTGCCGATGCGGAGAAGGCGCAAAGCATCAGCAAAGATGCGGTCAGAAGTAGTTTTTTCATATCGGGTGAGATTAGGTTGATGACACAAACAATAAATCCGGCCGGGAGAAGTCCGGCCGGATAAGAGGCGGATCTGCAAAGCGTTTATAGGACTGGTTCCCGGGCGTTTCGGGCATTTTCTCCTCGGGGAATCGTCCTTCGTTATTTCAAATCCTTGAAATAGATGTCCAGCAGCTCCTTGGCGGCGATGAACGACGATATTTTGTCCTCCAGCACGCGCTTTTCGTACTCTGCGACGCGCGCTTCGACCGCCGGGTCGTGGTAGAACGAGTTGCGCAGCACTTCGTTGATCGACTCGTACATCCAGTATTTGTTCTGGCGGTTGCGGTTGTGGCGGAAATAGCCGTTGGCCTGGATGTGGTCGAGGAACTCCTCGACGCCTTTCCATACCTCTTCGAGCCCCGTCGCGGCCACGGCCGAGCAGGTGTATACTTTGGGCCGCCAGCCCGACTCGGGCACGGGGAACAGCCTCAGTGCCCCCTGGAACTGGGTCTTGGCCAGTTCGGCCTTGTGGATGTTCTCGCCGTCGGCCTTGGTGATGACCATGATGTCGGCCATCTCCATGATGCCGCGCTTGATGCCCTGCAACTCGTCGCCGGCACCCGAAATCTGCAACAGCATGAACATGTCGACCATCGAGTGCACGGCCGTCTCGGACTGCCCGACGCCCACCGTCTCAATGAATACCACGTCGAAGCCCGCGGCTTCGCACAGGATGATCGTCTCGCGCGTCTTGCGTGCCACGCCGCCCAGCGACCCGGCCGAAGGGGAGGGGCGGATGAAGACGTCGGGATTGCCCGAAATGCTCTCCATGCGGGTTTTGTCGCCGAGGATCGAACCCCCGCTGCGTTCCGACGAGGGGTCGATGGCCAGCACCGCCAGTTTGTGCCGCAGCGAGGTGACCATGTTGCCGATGGCCTCGATGAAGGTCGACTTGCCCGCCCCGGGAACGCCCGTGATGCCGATGCGCACCGATTTCCCGGCGTGCGGCAGGCAGCGTTCGATGATCTGCTGCGCCTGCGCGTAATGGGCGGGGTTGTTGCTTTCGACGAGCGTGATGGCCTGCGACAGGGTGGTGATGTTGCCCGCGAGGATGCCTTCGACGTATTCGTCGGTCGAAAGCCGCCGCTTCTTGCGGCGCGTGAAGTAAGGGCTTACGATAGGTTGGTCTTCAACGCCTTCCGTGACGTTGAGCGCCGTGTCGTGATGGGTATCTGCGTACTCTTTTTCGTAATGGTTTATCTTCGTGAAGGACATGGTGCTATTTACTTGATTTTTCGATGATTTCGGGTGTCAGCTGCAGTGAGTTGCCCATCCACAGCGCCCGGTTCCGGCTGTCGACCAGCACCCCGAACGGGACGTACTGCACGTTGAACGCCGAGAATATCCTGCCCCCGGTGTCCAGCGCGACGGAGATGTGCCGCGAGAGGAACGGCGAAAGCAGGGGGGCGATTTTCTCCTCGTTTTCCCGCGTGACGACCACGACGTGGAGTTTGGCGCCTAATTTGTCGGTTATCGCCCGGAGCTGTTCGAGCGACGCGGTGCAGGCCGGGTTCGACGAGTGGAAAAACTCGACGTACGTCAGGCCGGGGGTGGCGGCGGGTTTCCCGCCCCGGAGCCATGCCGGAACCTTCACCTCGGGTACGCGTTCGCCGAGGGCGATGTTTTGCGCCTCGGCCGCCGCAACGGGGAGTGCCAGGGCCAGGAGTAAAGTGAGCAAAACTTTCTTCATAAAAAGGCAGCCTTATTTTCAGCGAAGATAACAATTATTTGCCATATAGACGAAAAATTTTACGCAGAGTTATGAAAATCGGATTCGAAGACACCCCGGCTGCACCTGCCGGGACTTACTCCCGGCACCTTGCCGAACTTTTGGCCGAATATGCCCCCGAGCACGAGTATATCGTTGACGGGGCGCGTTATAAGGAGTTCGACCTCTACCACGGCTTCCGCCCCGGACTGCCCCTGCCGCTGCTGCGGAAGATCCCCAGCGTGATGACCGTCCATAACCTCAATTTTCTGCGCTACCCGCACCTCTATTCGCTGTCCGAGCGGCTGGTGCTGCTGCGGCTCTACCGCCGTGCGCTGCGCTCCGCCAGCCTGCTCATTACGGTCAACCGCGATGCCCGCGCCGAGCTGTCGGAGCGGTTGCGGATCGACCCCGGGCGCATCGAGGTCGTGATGCCCCTCGCCGCGCGCGTCCCGCATGAAACGCCGGGCGGTGCGCAGCTCGAGGCGGTGCGGCGCAAATACATGCTGCCCGGCAGGTTCATCCTCATGCTCGGCACTGTCGAACCGCGCCATAACCACGAGGTGCTCTTCGAGGCGGTCGGCTCGCTCGGCGAACGTGAACGTGCGATCCGTGCGGAGGGGCTCCGCGCAGCGCAGCGCGCCGCCGCG
>NZ_FR893393.1:0-8162 GCF_000435435.1 Alistipes sp. CAG:29
TTATGTCCAACTTTTGGGGTGCAGTTCATTTGGCTCTCCTTTTTTATGGTGCGATGAGTTGCAGGGCGGAACCCTTGCAGCCTCCTGCGGATTATTCTGCGGCGGTAACCGAGAATTTGATGACGGCCTTGACCTCCTTGTGGAGTTTGGCGGTCGCTTCGTACTCGCCGACGGTCTTGATGCCCTCTACGGCGATCAGCTTGCGGTCGAGTTCGATGCCTTTGGCAGCCAGTGCCTCGGCCAGGTCGGTGGCGGTAACCGTACCGAAGAGCTTGCCCTCCTCGGCCTTCACGGCCAGCGTGAGCGGCAGGTTGGCGATGGTCTCGGCGAGTGCCTGTGCGTCGGCAAGGATCTTGGCATCCTTGTGGGCGCGCTGGCGGAGGTTCTCGGCGAGCACCTTCTTGGCGGATGCGGTGGCAGCCTTTGCGTAACCCTGGGGAATCAGGTAGTTGTTCGCATAACCGGGCTTTACGGTCACGATGTCGTTGGCGTAGCCCAGGTTTTCCATATCTTTGATCAGAATAACTTCCATTGTCTCTTCCTCCTTTAATTATTTCATGCAATCGGTTACGAAGGGCAGGATGGCGAGGTGACGCGCACGCTTCACGGCCTGGGCCACCTTCTTCTGGAACTTCTGCGAAGTACCCGTCAGGCGGCGGGGAAGGATCTTACCCTGCTCGTTAAGGAATTTCTTGAGGAACTCCCCGTCCTTGTAATCCACGTATTTGATGCCGAGCTTCTTGAAGCGGCAGTATTTCTTTTTCTTGACGTCAACCGATACCGGGTTGAGGTAACGGATTTCAGACTGTGCCTTGTTCTCCTGTGCCATGGTTTACTCCTCCTGTTTGTTAGAAAGTTTTGCACGACGCTTCTCCGAGTATTCCACGGCGAACTTGTCCTGCTTGAAAGTAAGGAAACGGATGATGCGCTCGTCGCGGCGGTACTGCGTTTCGAGCGTGCCTATGAGCGAGCCTTCGCCCGTGAACTCGACCAGGAAGTAAAAACCGGTGGTCTTCTTCTGAATAGGGTAGGCGAGCTTGCGAAGGCCCCACGACTCCTTGTTCACAATCTGACCGCCGTTCTCGGTGATGACACCCTGGAATTTGTCAGCGACCTCCTGCACCTGTGCATCAGACAGAACCGGCGTGACAATGAAAACGGTTTCGTAATTGTTCATAATACGTATTAAAATTAGTTAATTGCCCCTCAATGGGGTTGCAAATATACGGATTATTTGTAAAATAGCAAAGCCGCGCACCTTTTTTTCGGTTTTATCGCCGTATCTTCGAGCCGGTTCCGTTGCCGGGGCGCCGGACGGAGCAGTCCGGGGTGTACGGACGGCGGTCGCCCGGGCGGCGAAAGTGCCGGTGCGTGCCTGCCGCCGGAGGCCGGGGGTATTGCGACAGCCCATACCGCGGGCAGGGGCGGGATGTGGATCCGATACCCCTGCGGCAGGGCGGGAAAGGGGACAAAAATAAAGTCCGGAACAGGATTTGCCCGGACTTCGGCGGTCGGCCGCCGGTGCCTATTGCAACTGGTCGATCACGTCGGTGATGCGCGAGAAGACCTCTTCCATCGAACCCGTGCCGTTGACCGAGGCGTATTTGCCCTGGGCGGCATAGTAGTCCGAGACGACGGCGGTCTGCTGGCGGTAGACGTCGAGGCGGCCGCGGATCACCTCCTCGGAGGCGTCGTCGGCGCGTCCCGAATCCTTGCCGCGGAGCAGGATGCGCTGGACGAGTTCCTCTTCGGGGACGTGGATGTCGACCATGATGTCGACCTTGAGCCCGTGCCGGGCAAGGAGCTTGTCGAACTCCTCGGCCTGTACCGTGGTGCGGGGGAAGCCGTCGAAGATGCAGCCCTTGACGTGCTTGTGCTCTGAGACATAGTTGGCGACCATGCCGATGACGATTTCGTCGGGGGCCAGTTTACCTGCCTTGATGTAGGATTCCATGCTGCGTCCGAGTTCCGTGCCGCGGCGGATCTCGTCGCGGATAACCTCGCCCGTCGAGACATGCTCGATGCCGTAGTGTGCTTTGAGCCGTTGTGCCTGCGTGCCTTTGCCGCAGCCCGGCGCACCGAATAAGACGATGTTTATCATATGTAGAAGCCGAATTTGGGATTTACCGGACAAAAATACGCTAAATTTTTGGGAAAGAGTAAAGAATCCGTAATTTTGTAAAAAAATTTATAATATGGAAAAGAAACGACGCACCGAAATAGCCGAGCTGGGTGAATTCGGCCTGATAGACCTGTTGACCAAAGGGTTTGACCCGGCGGACGCTTCGACGCTCCGCGCCGCGGGCGACGATGCGGCGGTCGTCATGCCGCCGTCCGGCGAGGCGGTGCTCTGTTCGACGGACGCACTGCTGGAGGGCATAGACTTCGACCTGACCTATTTCCCCCTCCGGCACCTGGGATACAAGGCCGTGACGGTGGCCGCAAGCGATATCCTGGCGATGAACGCACTGCCCTCGCAACTGATGGTGTCGCTCGGTGTGTCGTCCAAGCTGTCGGTGGAGGCGTTGCAGGAGCTGTACGAGGGAATTGCCTTCGCATGCAGGGAGCAGGGGATCGACCTCGTGGGGGGCGATACGAAGGCTTCGATGACCGGACTGGTGCTGGGCCTCACGGCGCTGGGACATGCCCCGAAGGAGAAGGTCGTGTCGCGCGGCGGCGCACAGCAGAACGACCTGATCTGTATTTCGGGCAACCTCGGTGCGGCGTACATGGGGCTGCGGCTGCTGGAGCGTGAGAAGCGGGTGCTTGCCGACGTGAAAGACCCCGAACCGAAGTTCGCAGGGTACGAATACCTGCTGGAGAAGTATCTCAAGCCGCGTCTGCGAAAGGACATCGTGGAGGCATTGGCCGAGGAGGGCATCGTACCGACGTCGATGATCGACCTTTCGGACGGGCTTTCCAGCGACCTGATGCAGATTTGCAAGGCGTCGAAATGCGGGGCCCGCATATACCTCGACCGGATTCCTATCGCAAGGCAGACCTATGCCTTGGCGGAGGAACTGAATGCCGACCCGGTCGTGGCGGCGCTCAACGGCGGTGAAGACCACGAATTGCTGTTCACGGTGCCGCTGGCCTTGCAGGAGCAGGTGATGCGCATGGGGTGCGTCGATGTCATCGGCCACATAACGCCCGAGTCGACGGGGGTATACCTGGTGACGCCCGATGGTGCGGATATCCGCCTCAAGGCCCAAGGGTTTCCCGAAAAGGAGTGATTCCGGGGACGGATCCGGGTTTTCCGGGAAGGAGTGAGGCTGCCGGAGGATCAGGGGATCCCCGGGAAGGGTAGTGCCGCGCAGGGATGCCCCGGCGGAGAAAAACGGAAGCCGTCCGCAGCGATGCGGACGGCTTTGTCGTACAGGCGGTATGCCGGAGCGTATGTGTGCGCTGTACTTGGGCTGGCGGGACGGTGGCTGATACCGTTGTTTTGCGCAGGGGAATAAAAAAAGCTGCCACAGGGGCAGCTTCTGGCTTTGCATCCGGCCGGGGTTTAGAGTGCGTTCACGTGCAACTGGAGGGCGCTCTTCAGGTTTGCGGCCTTGTTCTTGTGCACGATATTGTGCTTGGCGAGCTTGTCCAGCATGGTGGTTACCTTGGGAAGCAGGGCTTCGGCGGCACTCTTCTCCGAGGTGTTGCGCAGTGCTTTTACGGCATTACGTGCTGTCTTGTGGTACAGACGGTTGTGGGCACGCTTGGCCGCGGTCTGGCGAATGCGTTTTTTCGATGACTTATGGTTTGCCATAATTCTGTGTTTTTTATTTTTTACTTTTTCAGTTGCTAAATCGGTTCCAGCCGTGGCTGTGTGCGGATAGGCCTGAAGCCCGCTCCTTGAAAAGTATTCACCCGTAGAGGTCTGCCGTTTTTGCGGTTCCGGTTGCCGGTCGGGAGCCCCCCCCCGGTTCCGTGCCGCTCCGCAGCCCTCCTCGTTCGTAGCCCATAGGAGAGTCGAACTCCTCTTTCAAGAATGAAAATCTTGCGTCCTAACCGATAGACGAATGGGCCAATACCACTATCGCATACCCCCGAAAGGGTGGCTTTAGCGGTGCAAAGGTAAATAAAAAAGTGAGTTTAACAAAAAATTGGCGGAAAAATATTGGATATTCTACTTTTTTGCGAGCCGGATGGTCAGCGTCGCAGGGTCGAACGAGATGCCTGCGCCGGCGAAAAGCCGTTCGATATGGCCGCTCGCCGCCATGTCGGCCGCCGACATGCAGTGCAGTGTGGGGGTGTCGATGAGCGCTGTGGCGTCGCAGAGCCCGAGCGCCACGTCGAGGTCGTGCGTCGAGAAGAAGATGCATTTGCCCTCTTCGTGTGCCAGGCGGCGCAGCAGCGACGCCAGTTCGTAGCGGTTCGGAAGGTCGAGGAAGGCCGTGGGCTCGTCGAGCAGGATCACGGGGGTGTCCTGCGCCAGAGCGCGTGCGATCAGGATGCGCTGGCATTCGCCGTCGGACATGCGATCCATGGTCTTGCGGGCGAACGACGACATGCCCACCAGCGAGAGCGAGCGTGACACGATGTCGCGGTCGGCCTGCTGCATGCGCCCGATCCAGTTGGTGTAGGGCGCGCGGCCCAGGGCGACGACATCCTCGCAGGCTAAGTTGGCGATGCGTATCTTGTCGGTGGTGACGAAGCTGACGGTGGAGGCGCGTTGCAGCGCGGTGAGTGCGGCGAGGGGCTTGCCGCAGAGCCGGATCTCGCCGGTGGCCGTGCCCAGCCCGGCGATCGCCCGCAGCAGGGTGCTTTTGCCCGTCCCGTTGCGGCCTATGAGCGCCGTGATCGACCCTTGCGGGAGCACGGCGTCGGCGTCGCGTAACAGGACGCGGCGGCCGTAGGCGAGGGTGAGGCCGTGCAGCGAGATGCCCGGTGTCCCGGGTGCGGGGCCTGTGTGCAGTCGGGGGGTATGGAGGGTGTCGGCTGCCATCTTAGAAGAGGTTACGGTTGCGGACGACGACGATGATGACCACCGGGATGCCCATCAGGGCCGTGACGGTGTTGATCGGCAGCGCCAGGGTTTTCGAAATGAGGTCGCAGACCAGCAGCAGGGCAGCGCCCGCGAGCATTGATCCCGGCATGAGGATGCGGTGGTCGGCGCTGGCGAAGAGCATGCGTGCCAGGTGCGGGACGGCCAGTCCGATGAAGCCCACGGGGCCGCAGAAGGCGGTGACGGTACCGGCCAGCAGTACGGTGGAGAGGAACAGCAGCGTACGGGTGCGTTGCACGTTGAGCCCCATCGTGCGGGCATAGTTTTCGCCCAGCAGCAGCAGGTTGAGCGGCTTGATGGCGGCGACGCTGAGCACGAGCCCCGCGGCGACGACGGGGAGCATCAGGGCGAGGTTGCCGCCCGTGACGTCGCCCAGCGACCCCATCGTCCAGATGACGAACGATTTGAGCGCCGCCTCGCTCGACAGGTATTGGAGTATCTCGACTATGGAACTGATGCCCGAGCCGAACATCATGCCCAGGATGAGGATGACCATGATGTCCTTGATGCGGCGGCTGACCGCCATCACAACCAGCAGCACGAGTGCCGCGCCGAGCCATGCCGCGCCGGCGATGCCCAGCGACTGTACGAACGAGTGCGCCGAGACGCCCAGCAGCGGGGCTCCGAGCAGGAACAGCGCTACACCCAGCCCGGCGCCCGAGCTGATGCCCAGCACATAGGGCCCGGCCAGCGGGTTGCGGAAAAGGGTCTGCATTTGCAGGCCGCTGGCGGCGAGCGCCGCGCCGGCCAGGAGTGCCGTGACGGCTTTGAGCAGCCGTATCCGCAGGATGATGTCCCGGATGGCGGGGTCGCAGTCGCCGCCCGTGAGCGCCGCCCAGATGTCGGCGGGTGCCACGGAGACCGAGCCGACCAGGAGGTCGGCCGTGAAGAGCGCCACGGTCAGCAGCGCAAGTGCCGTGAAGAGGAATGCGGTTCTGCCGGGGGCCATTTAGCGGTACTGGAATTTGAAGGAGGTTTCGTAACGTACGTCGACGGGGACGCCGTTGGCCGTGCCGGGCGTCCACCTGGGGGATTTCTTCAGGGTCTCGATGGTCTTTTCCCGGCAGACGTCGTTGTGGGCGCGGAGGATCTCGATGTCGCGCAGTTTGCCCTTCTTGTCGACCGTGAAGGCGACCCGCACGGTGCCGGAGGCGGCACGCTGGTATTCGCCGCTCTTGTAGCGGATATTCCGGAAGAACCACGGGTAGAGCCGCGAGGCGTATTCTCCCTGGAAGAGCGGATAGACGATCTGCACGTTGAGTTTATTCCCCTGTGCGTCGACCGCATGGCATTTGATCGGACGAAGGTGCCGGAAGTTGACGGGCAGCAGGTAGCGAATTTCGACCGGCTCGCCGTCGACCAGGCCGGGCGACCAGGCCGGGGCTTCCATGACTATGCTGCGGACTTTGCGCAGCGCCCGGGGATCGCAGGCCGAGACGCTTTCGCAGCCGGTGATGCGCCCGTCCCTGCCGATGGTGACCACGGCGTTGACGACCTCGCTGCGGAGCTGGGCGTACTCGTTGTCCGACACGAAGGGCAGGCGGCTGCACACCCAGCGGACGAAATATTCGAAGTCCTGGTTGTAGAACTGGGGGATTTTCACCCGTGTGCCGAGGCGGTTGCCCAGGGTGTCGATGGCGAAGACTTCATAGCCCTGCCGCACCATGGCGATGCCGTCGTTGAAAGGATAGGCCTTGGTATACCGGCAGGGGATGACCTCGGCGCCGTTGCGGTCGGCGAAGCCGTAGAGCGAACCCTGCTTGATGACAGCGTGGCCGTCCGAGAAGTAGCGGAACCACGGTTCCGCGCCCGAGGCCGCCGTTTGCAGCCAGAGCAGGGCCGAGAGGAGTATTGCGAGCCGCTTCATTATTCGAGCCGTTTATAATAGTAGAGTTCCGCGGTGTCGGCCGCCTGGGGGTTGAAGACGGTGCACAGGTCGCGCAGCACCAGGTCGGGGCGTATGACGCCCGACTCCCAGAAATCGGAGCCTCCGGCAGGGGTCTGGCGGCGGTTGTTGTTGAAGACCTGTCGGTTGCTAACGGCGGGGACGTCCGCGAATTTGGGGTTTTGAGCCGTGAGTTCGGCCAGGGTGTTGCACGGGCCGACGTTGATCCACGTGTCGGCGGACGAAGCCAGCAGGTAGGCCTCCTCAAGGTCGACGGCGACCGAGGTGTCCGAGGCGTTTTTCGTGTAGACGTATTCGCCGCCGGCGTCTTCGATCAGGCGCACCATGAAACTCCGCGACGAGGGCATGAACCAGGTGTCGCGGTAGGGCGTGTTGAGCATCACTTTGGGGCGGGAACCGCCGGCTGCCCCGGCGATTCGGGCCTTGAGCGCGTTGTAGCGTGCGGCGATCCCGCGGAAAGTCTCGGCACCCTTATCGCGGACGTTGCACAGCTCGGCGGCCACCATCAGCCATTCGGCCTTGCCCAGAGGCGATTCTTCCATATAGTCCCCGATATATATATAAGGAATGCCCAGTTCGCGGAGTTTGCCCGTGACGACGGTGTTTTCGCCCGTCACGCCGTAGAGCAGGACGAGGTCGGGCCGCATGGAGGCCAGCAGTTCGAAGTTGAGGTTGGTGTCGTATCCCACGTCGCGCACTTCGCCGCAGTAGCGGTGTTCGTTGACGTAGGTGTTGCTGATGTAGTCGATGCCCGAAACACCGGAGATGCGCCGCACCTCGCCCAGGGCGTCGAACATGGCCACGTGGCTCGAAGACATGCAGACGACGTGCCGCACGGGGGCTTTCACGACCTGGGCGTCGAGGCCCGCCGGGGCTTTGGCCCCCTCGCGCAGGATGAGCAGGTGCTGCTCGACGTTGCCGGCCCCCTGCCAGGGGTTGCGGACGGTGACCAGGGTCGCGGCATCCTTGTCCCGGCCGCGGATGTCGAATCCCGAAGCATACTCGGGCGTGTAGATTTCGACTGTGAAGTCTGCGGCGGAGCGTGTCGCGGAGCCTCCGCAGCCGCTGGCCAGGAGCCCGGTGAGTACCGCTATGAGAAGTGCGAATCGTTTCATTGAGGACAAAATTAGAAAAAAATCTTGCAGAAATGTGACGATTTGTGAAAAATACACTATATTTGCACTCCGAAACGCTACGGGGTGTAGCTCAGCCCGGTTAGAGTACGCGTCTGGGGGGCGCGTGGTCGCAAGTTCGAAT
>NZ_FR893394.1:0-620 GCF_000435435.1 Alistipes sp. CAG:29
ATTATGGATTGCGTCCTTATGGAAACGAGCGCCTATAAAGAGATGCAGGCGCACCTTCAACGTCTTCTGGAGCGAGTGTCTGCGCTCCATTCCCTCTCCGCCCAACCGACAACTGTCCGGTGGCTTACGGCCGAGGAGGTCTGCAAGGCCTTGAGCATCACCAAGCGAGCCTTGCAATACTATCGCTCCGCCGGCATCATCCCCTATACGGCCTTGGGGAATAAAGTATTGTTCCGGGACGACGACATCCGGCAACTTCTGGAAAAGCACCTGATAAAAAGCCTGTAGCATGACCGAAGAGATCATTACCCGCGACAGCGCCGCGTTCAAGGAACTGCGCCGCGACATCGTCAAAGCCATCCGTGCCGTCGATATTCTGATCGACACGCACCGCCCGACCATCGGAAATGAACTGTACCTGACCAGTGAGGAGATTTGCAGCATCTTCAGCATCTCGAAACGCTCCTTGCAGAATTACCGGGACAACCGCCAAATCCCTTATACTACTCTTGGTGGAAAGATTCTTTATCCGCAGTCATCGCTTTATAAACTGCTGGAACAGCATTATATGAAAGCGCAGCGCTGATGCGGTCTGTGAAAAGGAGAAGATCAGTATGACG
>NZ_FR893395.1:0-31286 GCF_000435435.1 Alistipes sp. CAG:29
TTATATCTCAATGTGCTTTTGCGGATACTTACGGTACCCTCTCCCGAGCGCCGTTCCTGCCGGTACCGTAAGATAAGTGCACTGTTTATTTCGAATCGCGCACGCATCGGATCGGGCCTGCCACCGACTTTACATAATAAAAATAGAATTGGTATTCGAATATATGGAACAGGCTATGATCCTTATGGATATGCAAAATATTCACTCGGTTGCCTGTATCCGTAGTTGCATTATGGTAGTTCCCGCAACTGCTTGTACGAATACCTCCTCCATCGCCTACACGTGTTCCCTGTGTCGGGAAATAAGATGTCGGACCGTCTTTCCATTTCTGCATATACATATTCATTCCATATCCGTTCGCAAACTTGTCGTCATAATTGATATCGCTCATAGATGCCGGATTGATTCCCGTATTTGTAAATTCGAGCCACAATTCACCTGAAGCAACCCTCCAGCCCGTAGGGCAAGGGTCGAAAATGGATTTCTCCGTTCCGTAGTTGTCGTATATATGGACATTATTACTCGGGTTGATCGTGTAGGATTTCATGCCGTCGGCGGCCGGTTCCAGTCCGCCCCAAAGTTTGTTGTCGCTTTCTCCGGTCGGACACCAGTCGCCATTATTGAAGTAGTTGTTCTTTGCTTGTACGTAAGCTTCATTTTGTTTAACAGCGTTCGTACCGCTGATAAAAACGGTGGGATTGGCGATGGCGTGTCTGACGGCTCCGGTAAGGGTGCTTCCGATCACCGAATGGAACAGCTTGGTTTCATCGGCAGCGGATGTCTTATGCACTTCAACCTGATTGGAGTTGTCATAATGCAGATCCGTATGCTCGTCGTTATAATCCTGATACTCGCTTGCGATATGGCGTAAAGGCGGGAACGGATCCTTTCGTCCCCATTGATACAACATGCCGAAAGCCTGCGTCATCGGATCCGGATACCGGTGAAGGCCGTTTCCCGTACCTTCCTGATTCTCCGCCAATGCCCCGAGGTTACATGACATGACGGCATAACCCTGAATGCGTGGTTTTTCGGGATATATCCCGTTCTGATCCCAGTCGTATGTGTAATAAGTAACGGCTCTGCCGAGATTGTCCGGCTCATCATCCGTAACCCAGATGTGCCAGGACCATATGATGTCACCCTCGCTGTTGTAGGCTCCGATCAGGGCATTGCCTTTCTTTTGCGTTCTGACATAGATTTTCTGATGGATGTCGCCCGTGTTCTCGCCGAGTTGTACCTGCGTTCCGTTCGTATTATCGCCGATGCAGTCTTTGGTTTGCCAGATAATGCCGACGCGGGCTATTTTCAGATTCTCGTCATGAGGACTTAAATAGTCTGCAAAATTGTATCCGCCCCCCGTCTCTACACGGTAATAGGGCTCAAAAGAGAGAAAACCGTCGGGTTTTACGACAAAACAGTTGGCCGACGGATTGTTTTGGTTTTTCTCCCCTGTGATAGTCACCGTTATGCGGTAAACTTGATTGCGCTGGATATTGAAATTGTTGAGCGAGTTTCCTCCGGGATAAGCCGCATAGAGATATCTTTCACCACCGATTTCGGTGGTTATATCCACCACAAGCGCATTGGAGGGAGCTGCATCGGACTTGTTGCCGCCCTGGGTTTGCGTTTCTCCTTGCAGGTTTTCGGGGACATAGAAGACGGCCCATTCTTTATCTTCATTCTTTTCCAAATCCGAGGCGGCAAAGGCTATGGAACTGAATGTCGTTTCATCGGGAAACGGAACCGGCTCCATCGGTTCTCCCTTTCCATCGCCAGCCAATGTCTCTACCCGGCAAATATTCGGGATTTGCCTTACGTTGACGTTATTCAGTTCCATCTCCGCCTTTCGCATCTCTACCTTTACTTTGAGTTTGGCATACATACGCGTAACGGGTACTGTGACCGTAATACCTGTCGTCACCTCCACCTCTTCGCTGGCTCCGGCCATTGGTATCGACACCTTGTCTATCGACCGTAACGGGAAAGCTGTGGGCAGGGTTTGCTTTTTCAGTTGCTCCAGCTGCTTGAATTTTTGCCAAGAAGCATCCGTGCCGTCGTTGGCCCAGTTGTCATAGCCCGTGTTGGTTACGACATATACGACGGACGGAACTCCGGCTTTCAGATATACGGGCAGGTCTTGCAGCATTGCCTGGTCGGTAATGGTATAGTAACGCGGCTTTATTAGCAGTTCTTTCGTTGCCGCATCGTACTGGAACACCCAGATGTTGTGGATCTCTTTTTCCTCCGGAGTCTCCTTTTCGGGTGTGCCGCTCGGTATGGACGCCCTTGTTTCTGCCTGTGCTTCAACGACAAATGCGTTGACGGATAAATTCAATACGGCTTCCGTCAGTTCGCTCTCATCGGGAACTGTTCCGTTTGTTCCGCATGTCTGCGGTTGCAGTTCTTCTGTGCAACCGCCCGTTGCGATGGCTGCCGATAAAAGTATGAATAAGAAGTAATGTTTCATATCAGTCAAAAGTATATTCGTTGTCATAAGCATATTGCCATTCCTGCACGTTCACCGTGAGCCGGTTGTCACGGACAGTGACGGTGAAACGGTAGAGATTGTTGCGCGAGATGTCGAAACGCTTGGCATCGTCGTTATTATCAGTCTTTCCGTTCTCGTCGTAATTTGCGAAATAGACTTTATGATATTCGTCCTTTCCGGCCTGGATATCGAGCCTGACTTCAATGCACGAGTACTTGTCGCCTGCATCGATGTTCCGGTATTCGGGCAGATAGGCAATCCATTTTTCATATTTATTCCCGTCAGCACCAATCCACTGGTATGCGAAGCGGAAGTTTTGTATTTTCTCTTCCGCATCGTTGCTATTATCCACGAGGTGCAGGCCGCTGACATAATCGCTGTTCCACTCACCGCCGTGGTCGTAGTCGTCCTGTGAGAAAACGTCTTTCGGGGCACAATACCCCTTGTTATTATAGCGGCGAATCTTCACTTCGCTGAACGACAGGTCGAAATGGTCGTCCGTCTTGAGTATTACTTCCGCCTTTGCCACGGCACGGAGCAGGGTGACAGGCTCGGGCAACAATGCAGCCTCTCCGGACTTGAACGCTATATTGTCGTATTCGCGAACCCCATAGAAAGGAATCAGCCGTTCCGGCCCCAACTCGAACGCAGAAAAACTATCGAACCGCCCCCATGCGGCATTGCAGATATCCGCAAGCAGCGTTTCTCCTGCCTTCATCGTATCGTCGCCGTATTGCGGCCAGTTGGCAAGCACGACCATCTTGAAACTCTGGTGATCGGCCAAAGCGGTAGGGGCCTTGCCAAGCATACTGTAATCCCTGTAATCGCTTCCTTGGGTCTCCACGAAACCGTCCGGCTCAAAACGGGCGATGAGCTTATTGTCGGAGGTGAAAAAATAAATCCGGTAGTTGTTGTTCTCTATGTCTATGTAGTTTTCATACGTTTCACCAGCTTCATAGCCTTCACCGGGCTCCGGGCTTCTTGCGGGTAATCTGAGACCGATGCTGAGAATCGGTTCTTTATCGGATGTGCCGAAGACCTCCGTGTCATGGCTGCACGAGGCAGCCCACAACACAAGGAGCGTCAGAGTCCCCGTGACGATATGTCTTGCCATATTCTTCATTTGCTTTTCTCCTATTACAAATCGCTGTTTTGCAGCACCACTTTCCAGGAGTTGATATAAATGTAGGTGTCGAGCCAACGGTCGCCTTCATCGAGGAAGAAGACCATGTCGTACACGTCCTGCCTGTCGAGATATTCCTGATCGTCCATGTTCCGGTTGTAGAAACCTTTCACAAGCAAGGCGTAGTCGATAAGGGGAATGGAGAAAACCGTCCTCTCCTTCTCCCTGTCGGTCACGGTAAGTCGAGGATCCTGTTCTTTCACGAGGCGCGGCACGGTCAGCTCGGCGATGGCCGCGCTGAAAACGGCGTTCGGGCCGTGGGCGTTCCCGTCGGGCAGGGAGGCCAGGCCCGCTTCCCCGGCGTCGGTATGCCATGCGTAGAAAGTCACCGGCTCGTCGGGCCGCAGCGAGTTGTCCCAGTCCATGCTTCCGTTGGTGTCGGTGATGGTGAATACAAACCTGTCCTTGTCCATGGCTTCCCCCGAAAGGTGCTGCAACACCACCCGCACGTTGTTGGTGTTTTTCACCAGCGGGACGGTATAAGTGTACGTACCCTCGGTCTCACCGAAGGTCTGTTCCGGCAGCCATCCGTGGAACAGGCGGTCGAGGTCTTCGGCGACAAATGCCTCGTTTCCGGCGTCGTGCTCCCTGCCGAGCGTACAGGTCAGTTCGTTGCCGACGGTTGTTTCGGGTATCGAGAAAGAACCTTTGTCGGTAGTGCCGCACCAGACGAGCAGGCCGTATTCGCCCGGCTCTACGTTTACGGTCATGGCGTAGCCGTCGGCCGAAAGGGCTTCTCCCTGCTCGGTGCGCTGCCAGACCACCCGGCCCTCGGCATCGAGCAGGTAAAGCGTCACGGTGTTCACCTCGCGGGCAAAGGCGTCGGCAAACTTCATGTTGTAATCGTAACGGAACTTCACACGGTAATTCACCGTGCAGTCGCCCTCGTCGTCATAGATTAAGCCGTCGCAGGCATATAGCATCGGTGCGCAAGCGAGGGCCGCCAGCATTTTGCCGCTTGAAGTTCTTATGTAAGACCGTATATCCATTTGGCTTATGTTGTTATGTTGTATTGTATGCTGCGGAAAATGCCGCAGGGAATTTTCATTTTCAGAGGAAATTGGCAAATGCGCCTTTTCCGATTCCGTCCTCTCTTTGCGCCGGTGCGGAAGCGTTTTTTAGCCATTCCATGAGGGGCTTCGTCCTCATGGAATGGTTGTTCATGCAATGATTTAAAGTTCTACGTTTTGGCTGACAATCTTCCACGAGAGGATGTTGATTTTCGCGCCAACGTAATACGTGTCGTCGTCCGGATAGCCGGGAACGATCTTTTCGTTCCCGACAAAGATTCCTTTGCCTATTTTTTCCAATTTGTCAATGGTGACTACGTAGTGGTGATTGCGCACTACGCCGTATTTAGCTTCCGGAATAGTTTCGTTTTCTGCGACACCGGCATTATTGAGGTGTTCGATCGGAATGTTGTAGTACATCAATCCGCCGTCGTAAGCGGTAGCGCCTGCGGATGCTGCGGCCAAATCGTCGTTGAGGGCGGTAATGATCTGATCCGAGCAGTCAGAGCCGTCCTCTGCGTACAACGGGGTTTCATTCTCATTGACAAATACCACTTTCACTTCTCCGTCGCCCATATTCTCCAGCTTCACATACTCTTTGCCGATCTGGGTGTATTTTGTGTTGCCTTGATCGTCTTTGCCGTTCTCATACCACACGGTGTGTTGGTTTCTCGCTTTCAGTACGCTGAGCACATATTCGAGAAAGGAGTCTTGTTTGAACAGCATGCCATTGTAACGCACGAGGTTGAGTGCATTGCCGCTCGCATCGTAAACCCTGGCTTTCAGCAGGATGCTTGTAACGGCAGATGGAAAGTTGGCGGAAACGACCGTACTGGAGTTGGTGTTCTCGGCGCAATAGGCCGGAGTTCCCAATGCGGTTAGGCCGTTTTCCAAATCGACATAGTTCAGGTATTCGGAATTGGCGGGAACCCCCGCGGCATTTTCGGGATAGCCGGAAAAACCGTAGTTGAACGACTGGCCCCAATGGCTGCGGTAGTTGATCGGTCTGTTCCAGGTAAAGCCCAGCTCATCGTTCGTCCAGGTCGCATCTATGTTCTTGACCATGTACGACCTCTTCGCTGTGGCATTGAGTTTCCATCCGAGCAGTTCCACATAAAGATCTTCCGAAGCGATGTCACCACTTACGGCCGAGTTGTTTTCGCCTGCCACGGTGACCTTTATCGGATAACGTCCGTTGGCATCCCTTACGAGTTGATCGGATACGCTCAGGGTTACTTTGGCTGCCAGACGCTCCACATATACGGTCACGGTATTGGCAATGGCGTTGACATCCGTCATCGGTTCAAGAGAGAAATTATCCTCTTTGACTTCCGTTACGAAATACGCAGCCCGATTGGCTGCGGTATAGCTCGTCGTGCTCATGGTAAAGTAACCGGTCGTGACATTATCGGTTGTTGACGGGTAATAAATACCTTCCGCATTCGCGTCCGCAAGCACCATTTGCATTTCCCCGAGCGTGTTTCCATGCAGGAAGCCCGTCGGTTTGTTGAGCACCGCTACCATGTACCTGGGATAGTTCTTCCTGCCCAGTTCTTTCAGTACGACGACGTTGTTGCTCGTAAATTCAATGTTGCCGGCAGGGTTTGTCGTCGAGGCGTTGCCACCCGTCCAGACATCACCTTGTGTAACGAATACGCCGTCTGCATCGTAAAAGTAAAAATAGGCGTTTTTGACGGACTGTTCGTTCGTTCCGTATTCAAATTCGCCTTCCTGCGCCCTCGTAAGGGAGCCTGCATCGGCGAGCCGGACATTGAGGTATGCCTCGTCTACAGTGAAAATCTTCGGGGTATCATCCGGAATGATTCCCGATTCATCGTTCGAACATGCACACAATGCGCTACATGCGAACAACCCTAAAAATAATTTTTTCATCTTCATAAATGTGTGGATTTGATTTTGTTAATGGTATATTTTCTTGTTAATGTCTCCCTTTTTCAAGCTGTTCGAGCGTGATGCCTGCCTGCTCCGATCCGAGCGTTTTCGCCTCACTCAGGTAGCGTCGGGCGCTGTCGTAATCCTTTTGCAGGATGGCCAATGCACCGCGGGCATAAACCGCCTCGGGCGAATCGTCCGCTTTGGCAAGGTAACGCTTCGCACCTGTGAGGTCGCCGCGGCGCATTGCGGCGTTGGCGGCGTTGAGGTTGGCAACGGTGTCATCCGGGAACATGCGCACCGCTGTCTCGAACACTTCGGTGAACTCGTCCGTGCCCGGTTCATACTCTCGTGCGACGAGGTAGAACTCGTTCAGGCTCAGTTTCTGCGGTCGCTCGTGCATAATTCGTTTTATCTCCTCCACGTCGCTGTAACTGCGGATGGTGTAAGCGATGCGGTAGTCGGTGCGGCGCAACGCCGGATAACAGTTCTGTAACAGGAAGCGGTATTCCTCCGGATAGGTGCTTTTTATTTTCCACTCTTTGGCATCCGGTTCCAAATTGGCGTCTATCAAAGCGATGATCCTCGTGCGATGTTCAAGGTTCGACCGTTCCACGTAGCGGCGCAATCCAGCCCAATCCTCCGCTTCGTAGCCGGTCGTTATCATATCGCCTTCAAACTGGTAGAGTTGCTGTATGTGTTTCTTCAATGCGGCGGTACGCCCGATAGCCAATTCCTTGTTATGCGCATACGGACTTTCGGGCGAAGCATAACCTTTCAGCCATACCGAGGTGATGGTTATATCCATGTCGTTCTGCACGGAGTCGATCGATGACTGTATTTTCCCCAGTTCGGCGGTGTTGTGCCGATAGCCCGGAAAAATCGCTGTCTGGTCGACCGGAAAGTCGATGAACGCCGAACCTTCGAGTGAATCCCGCTTTTCGACCAGCCCTTGCGGACGTACATATACCAGTTCGGGGAAAAACGCCTCGGAATGTCGTCCGAGCATCCCGGTCTGCTTTGCCAGCAGCGTGTTGCAGCATCCGTAGTCGCTGCGGTGAAGTGACAGCACGGAGCCGTTCATCCATTCGGCGTATGGCACCATGCAGTGATATTCGATGTCGTCAGGCTTCTCCGCAGCCTTGTAGCTCTTTTCATCCCTGCCCGACAGCATGCTCTCGCCCTTGCGTACATAGAAGTAGTAGCGCCGTCTGCCGTAAACTCCTATCGATTGCAGGCTGAGCGAATCGCTGCCGTTGACCAGCCATGGTGTGAGCAGCACCGCGCGATTATTGTCCACGTCGAGCCCAGACAAATCCCAAAGCATATCTATGGCGATGTACGCGCCGTTGCGTTCCATCCTGAGATTTTCTATGGAAACGCCGTCCACGATGTCCTGTTTCCGCATGTCGATTGCGGTCTGCGCTTCCGCTGCCGTAACCATGCCCAAAAGGGCTGAAAGGATATACAATCTCTTTTTCATCTCGTACACGATTAAAATACATAAACAAGGTTGATTGCCGCCTTCGTCGGGCCCACGTAGTGGTGCGGCTTGTCCGTTTCCACCTTCCTGCCGCAGCCGGTACACCGGAAGCGGTCATAGCGTGTATAGGAATAGCCGAAGCCTATTTCTGCCTCGAGGTTCCAATGTCGCCCCAGTATCCACGCATAACCATAAGCGATACCAGCGCCTACGAACCAGCCTTGATAACGGCTATCCTTCAGTTTGCGGGCATCCGAACCGAAGAAGTTGATTTGTCCGTCGAAACCTCCGATATTATACTGTCCGCCATGCATGTGGGCACCCACGAAGTGCCCCGAGAACCGGTCGCGGAACCAGTACCTGGCTTCAGGTTGAAAGACCCAGTGTTTCCAGCGTCGGTCGTGCGAGAGCGTCCATGCGTTGAATTGCCCCGTTATGTCCAACGTCCATTTGGGAGCGAGCCCGACCTCTATTCCCAAATTCGGATTCAGGAAAGCGTCTGCCAGGATATTGCTCTTGGCAGCCACTCGCTGGGCTTCGATATCCTGCGTAATACCGGTGACGGCGATTGCCAGCAGGACGAACATTCGTTTTATAATTCCATTATTCATACTTTAAATTATTGCGTTACAGATTTTACAGTCTGTCCGAGTACAGACATCCGAAAGGACAGTTGCGGTGTCCTTGCTTTCTCGGCTTGATAAATCCGGTCAAATAGTTCTGGGGGATGGTCGGCGGAACGGCCTCGGAAGAGGCTGCCGCAGTTATGACGGAAGAATGAATTCTGTTCTTTTCATTATAATAGGTAGAGCGGGTGGAGTGACTGAAAAACTTTTTTGTAAAATAGCCGTGGGATTTTTTTGTTCTGCACAAAGAAATGATATATTTGCTATCGCATAATGCCAAAACGTATAAATCATATCGGCAAAATCGTAATGACCTTATATACGCAAACCGCAATTTTGTAAAGGATATGTCAAATCATCAAAAACGGACTTTTCCCGGGGCGCACGGAGTCTCGTCGTCAACGGACGTAATGTAAATAAAGCCAGCGTGCTGTGGTGTATTTACACGTCGTATTCCCGGAAGTATGCGGCCGGTGACATCCCGGACGGTTCCAGTGTGCAGGAAACAGCCGGCGGGAACACACGTTCGAGGGGAATAATTTGAATCATGGGAACATTTGTCACATACGGCAGCCTGATGGTCTATATTTTGCCGATCTGCTGTTCGGTCATATGTTCGGTCTTTGCCTTATTGCTGATCTGGAATTATCGCAATCCTGCCGAACGAAAATTGAGGCGGGTCGTGAGCATCTACTGTATTCTGCTCGCCGTGTGGTGGGCGTCCGTACTCTGGCATGTGCTCTCTGACGACCCGGTATTCCTTCCGGTCGATATTCCTTTTGCCCTGTCGTATGTCTATATTCCCGTATTGTTCTACAACATCGTTTATTACCTGACCTATTTGGGGAATAAAAGAAACTTTCCCGTCCTGAATTACCTTTGGCCGGTGCCCGCGTTGGCGGTTATCCTGACGGCGGCGGCCTGGATATTGCCGCATGGAGAAGGAATCGCCGGATTATCGCCGTTTGAGCGTTATGCGGATCTGTTCATCTCCGGCTTTTTGTTGCGGTTCGTCACGGCGATAGCCTATGTCGTTCCGACTTGCCGGTTGTTGTCGCGGTATTATAAGCAGGCGGTCGTGCAGAAGGTAGACACGGATCGAAAATCTTTCAGTATAAGATCGTCGCGTTGGCTCGTCGTGCTCTTCGTGCTTTTCATCGCTATCTGGCTGATCGCTTTTTTGCCTTCGGTAGTGTGTTCCGACCGCTGGCTCGTACGCCTGAACGCATTATGTATCATAGCCCAGGAAATCCTGCTCACGTACCATGTTATCCGCAGGCAGTATCTCTCTTACAAAACCGCCGATTTGTTTCCGTCCGCCGGGAAAAAGAGCGAGAGCAACGGGGTGGGCGACAAACAGCGCCTTGTGCCGGACAACACGCGCGGACGGCTGACCAGTAAGGCTTTAGAAAACTATATGTCCCAAAAAAAGCCGTACCTCGATCCCGATTTCAAACTGACTGACATGGCTGAGGCGATGGGGGTGAACCGTACCGTCATGTCTAATTTTATCAATCAGACTTACGGCAAGAATTTCAACTGCTACCTGAACCTGTGGCGGATCGAGGAGTACCAGATTCTAATGGCACATCCTTCGAACGAACGTAAAAATCCGTATCAGGTAATGGTTATGGCGGGATTCAAAGACTCCAGGCATTTCCAGCGTGCGATCCGATTGGAAAAGGCTGCCAAGAAACAGCCCGACGAGAAACCGCAAATAAAGAATAAGGAAGGATGAATCAAGATATCGGACGTGCAATCGTTTTCTCAATGCCGGTGGTAAGTGCTGCGGTCAGCCTGATTCTGATTTCGCTCGATACGACCCGCGCTTCCAATACGGTCGACCGGAAGATCCATTACAACATGATCGCTGTATACTGTCTGATGATACTGTTTTGGAGCGGGCTGGTCATGCATTCCATCGCCCGCGACACGTTCATAGCATACCTGCCCGTTTTCTTTTCCTCATTCGCTTTCATCCCCGTATTCCTTTACCGGATCACGCATATTATTACGGATACGGGCGAGCGGAAACTTTTTCCGGCCTGTCATTTCATCCTTCCGGCGTGTTTGACCCTAATTATCTGCGCGATTGCGTTGGCAGTCCCGCTCCGGCAGCGATGGGCAGCTATTTATGATAACGAGGTAAACCTTACATCAGCAATCATCGACATCACGTTTATCGTTTGCATTTTGCTGTGTATTTTATATTCCTGGCTGAGCCTGCTCCGCATAAAGTCGTATAAACGCAAGATAATCGACTATTCCGCCGACATCTACCGCATGTCGCTGGATTGGCTCTCCTTTATCATCCTCTTCAGGGTCGTGCTGCAAACCCTGCCGATAGCCGGGCTGATATTGGGTGTCGGGCTGTTCGGCGGGTTGGGGTTTGCCTGGGCATTCACGACGTTGCCGGCGGTATTCACCCATATTGTGCTGTGCCTGAGTATTCTTTCGGAGAATTACGTGATTTTCGAACCTGTTACCGTCAAAGAGAAGGAAATGACCGCGTCGGGAAATTATCCGCAACTGGGGCGGCAGCAGGTCGAGAAGTATTTGGAGGATCGGAAACCTTATCTGAATCCGGAATTCAAAATAACCGATATGGCCCGGGATCTCGTTTCCAACAGGACTTATATATCGGCTTTCATCAACCGGGAATATGGCGTGAATTTCAACCGTTTCATCAATAGTTACCGGCTGAAGGAGGTGGAGCGGCTACATGCGGATGCTGTGCAGAGAAAGCAAAAAATACCTGTGTTGGAGATTGTGCTCCATGCGGGATTTAGTAATTACCGCAGCTATTTCCGGGCTAAGAACATGGTAAAGAACGAAGCCGTTGCCATAAATCAGAAAATGTAATCGGATCCGATCTGAAAATCAAGCAAGGAGCGCCAATACGATCTGCGAACTTCAGGGAGTTTTCAATAATGAGCGATACCATTTTATAATCGCAGGTAATCGAAAAGGGCGGATCGCGTTCGTAATAAAACGATTCCAAATAAGGAGCCGTATCGGTTCGATTCCGCAAGTAATGGGGTGGAGCCAAATTTGTCAAACCGGAACGGTAGTAACGCACAAAACCAGAACGCCTGGCATCTTTCTGCCCACCTCTCTTTCGTGTTGCTTGATAAAGTCATACATAACATTAAGAATTTTTATGGGTTTGTATGCTAAATTTAAACATGAAGAAGGAACCATTAGAGTCGGAAATCGCGAAAATAAAAAACCGGGGAAACATTATTTTCCCCGGAAAAATTACAGAATATGATTCGTGATTAGATAAAAATACTACCAATTTAGGCTAAAGCGCCCGCTATTGCAGCGGGCGCCTTTCGGATGTGAAAAAATTATTTTTTCATGTAACCCTTCACATAGTGGTGGTGCTGGCCGAAACGCTCGAAGGCGGCACGGTCGAGTTCCTCCTGGGCCGACGGGTCGGCTACGGAGATGATCAGGCGTGCGCGCTCCTGCAGCGTCTTGCCGTAGAGGTCTACGGCCCCGTGCTCGGTTACGAACCAGTGGATGTGGTTGCGGGTCGTGACGACGCCTGCGCCTGGCGACAGTACGGGGGCGATCTTCGAGATGCCTTTGTTGGTCACCGAAGGCATGGCAATGATGGCCTTGCCGCCCTTCGACAGCGATGCGCCGTATACGAAGTCGATCTGTCCGCCGACACCCGAATAGAACTTCGTGCCCAGCGAGTCCGCGCATACCTGGCCGGTAATGTCGACCTGCAGCGCCGAATTGATGGCCGTCACGCGGTCGTTCTTCGAAATGATATAGGGGTCGTTCGTGTAGCCCACGTCCATCATCAGCACGGCAGGGTTGTCGTCGATGAAGTCGTAGACGCGCTGCGAACCCATCAGGAACGTCGATACCATCTTGCCCTTGTCGATGTTCTTGGCTTCGCCGTTGATGACGCCGCTCTCCACGAGCGGGAGTACGCCGTCGGCGAACATTTCGGTGTGGATACCCAGGTTCTTGTGGTTGCCCAGCTGCGCCAGTACGGCGTTCGGGATGGCGCCGATGCCCATCTGGAGTGTCGCACCGTCCTCGATCAGGGCGGCGCAGTGTTTGCCGATGGCTTCTTCGGTGGCGTTCGGCTGCGTGAAGTGCGCCTCGATCAGCGGTTTGTCATCCTGTACGAAGATGTCGATCTTCGAGGAGTGGATCATGGCCTGCCCGAATGCGCGGGGGACATATTTGTTTACGACGGCGATCACGTGCTCGGCGGTCTCCACGGCGGCCAGCGTTGCGTCGACCGACGTGCCGAGCGATACGAAGCCGTGCTTGTCGGGCGTCGACACCTGGATCATCGCCACATTGCAGGGTACTGCGCCGCAGCGGTAGAGGCGCTGCGTCTCGCTCAGGAAAATCGGAATATAGTCGGCATAGCCGCTCTGGGTGACTTTGCGGACGTTGCCGCCCACGAAGAACGAATCGAGCTGGAATACGCCTTCGAACTTCTCGTCGGCATAGGGTGCCGGGCCTTCGGTGTGCAGGTGGTGGATGTGGACATCCTTCAGTTCGCCGGCCTCGCCGCGTGCGCACATGGCGTTGATCAGGCATTGGGGGGCCGAAGCCACGGAGCTCAGGTGGATGTGGTCGCCCGATTTGATAACCTTGACGGCCTCTTCGGCGGTCGTAAATTTGATCTGGGTAGTCATTTTTACTTTAAGTTTGTATTTTGGTTTTGGTTAGCGTTTCCTTTCGCCGATTTTTCGCGGACAAAGTTCCTGATGGCCTTGTCCGTGTAAGTCCAGAAAATCGGTACGTTACGCATCGTGATGATGTTCAGCGTATTCAGGGCAAGGCCCATGCTGATGTCCACGCGATCGAGCGTGTCGATACCCGGGGCAATGTTGTAGAACATGACGACGACGTGTTCGGGTTGTCCTCCGCGCATCGTGTAGACCCGGCCGTAGTGGTCGGACGAAGGATAGGCCGCGCCTTTGGCAAAGGCGGCCGTGCCGTTGCGCTCGCCGCCCATATAGAGGCGGAACCCCCCGTAGAGGGGTGTGATGTCGAAACGCAGCATCACGTTGCCCGTGATGTTGTCCCCGGCGCAGATGACGTTCGAAATGCAGAAGTCGTTTACGAACGAGGGGGTGCTGATCTCCGAGGGCTGGTGCCCGCGAGCGAATTTCTCGATGGCTTCATTGCGCAGGGATTCGAAATGCCGCGCTTCCCGGCGGAGTTTCTTTTTCTGGGCTTTTTGCAGCGCCTTCTGTTCCTTTGCGGTGGTACCCTCCCCGGGTTGCATGGCCGATGCCGCTCCGCACAGCGTGCAGAGCGACAACAGCAAAACGGTCAGACGTTTCAGCATGGCGTTGCTATTTGCGTTTCACCTCGACCTGTTCGTATCCCTCGACGATGTCGCCGACACGGATATCGTTGAACGATTCGATGTTCAGGCCGCAGTCCTGGCCGGCCGTAACCTCCTTGACGTCGTCCTTGAAGCGCTTGAGCGAACCCAGCTTGCCGGTGTAGATCACGATACCGTCGCGGATGACGCGGATCGGGGTGTTGCGCTGGAGCTTGCCTTCGCGGACGATACAGCCGGCCACGGTGCCGACCTTCGATATCTTGAAGATCTCCAGTACCTCGACCGAAGCGACGATCTCCTCCTTCATCACGGGCTCGAGCATGCCCTCGATGGCATCCTTGATGTCGTTGATCGCGTCGTAGATGATCGAGTAGAGGCGGATTTCGATCTCCTCCTTCTCGGCCAGCTTGCGCGCCGAGGCCGACGGGCGTACCTGGAAGCCGACGATGATGGCGTTCGAAGCGGCGGCCAGCAGCACGTCCGACTCCGAGATCTGTCCCACGGCGGCGTGGATGACGTTGACCTGCACGGTCTCCTTCGAGAGCTTGATGAGCGAGCCCGACATGGCCTCGATCGAGCCGTCCACATCGCCCTTGACGATGATGTTGAGCTCCTTGAACGATCCGATGGCGATACGGCGGCCGATTTCGTCGAGCGTCACGTGCTTCTGGGTCATGATGCCCTGCATGCGCTGCAACTGCTCGCGTTTGTTGGCGATTTCGCGTGCCGAGCGGTCGTCCTCCATCACGTTGAACGTATCGCCGGCCTGCGGTGCGCCGTTCAGTCCCAGCACCTGTACCGGCGTCGAGGGGCCGGCGGAATCGACCTTCTTGCCGTTCTCGTTGAACATGGCCTTCACGCGGCCCGTGTAGGTGCCCGACAGGATCACGTCGCCCACGTGGAGCGTACCGCTCTGCACGAGGATCGTCGAGACGTACCCGCGGCCCTTGTCGAGCGTCGATTCGATGACCGTGCCCTGCGCCTTCTTGTTGGGGTTGGCCTTCAGGTCGAGCATCTCGGCTTCGAGCAGCACCTTTTCGAGCAGTTTGTCGAGGTTAAGGCCCTTCTTGGCCGAAACCTCCTGATCCTGGTATTTACCGCCCCACGACTCCACCAGATAGTTCATCTGCGAGAGCTGCTCCTTGATGTGGTCGGGGTTGGCGTTGGGCTTGTCGATCTTGTTGATGGCGAAGACCATCGGCACGCCTGCGGCCTGCGCATGGTTGATGGCCTCGATCGTCTGCGGCATGACGCTGTCGTCGGCCGCCACGATGATGATCGCGACGTCCGTTACGGCGGCACCGCGGGCACGCATGGCCGTGAAGGCTTCGTGGCCCGGCGTATCGAGGAACGTGATCTTCTGGCCGTTGAGCTCGACACTGTACGCACCGATGTGCTGCGTGATACCCCCGGCCTCGCCTTCGATGACGTTGGTTTTGCGGATGTTGTCCAGCAGCGAGGTCTTACCGTGGTCGACGTGTCCCATGACCGTGACGATCGGCGGACGGGGCACGAGGTCTTCCTCCTTGTCTTCGCCCTCGTCGTTGATGGCCTCCTGGATCTCGACCGAGACGAATTCGACCTTGTAGCCGAACTCCTCGGCGACCACGACGAGCGCTTCGGCGTCGAGGCGCTGGTTGATGGAGACCATCAGTCCCAGGTTCATGCAGGCCGTGATGACCTGCGTGGGCGACACGTTCATCATCGTCGCCAACTCGCTCACGGTCACGAACTCCGTGACTTTGAGGGTCGAGCGTTCCTGTTCCTCGCGTTCGAACTCTTCGTTCATACGCTCGGCAACGGCGTCGCGTTTATCCTTGCGGTATTTGGCACTCTTGCTTTTGGCACCCTTGGCCGTCAGGCGTGCCAGGGTGTCCTTTACCTGCTTCGAAACCTCCTCGTCGCTCACTTCGGGGCGTACGATCGGCTTGGGTGCGGCCTTACCTTTGTTTTTGTTGCGACGGCCTTCGCCCGGTTTGGGCTGGTTCTGGGCGCCGGGACGGTTTTGCCCGCCCTGTCCGGGACGGTTCTGGCCGCCCTGGCCCCCTTGTCCACCCTGCTTGTTGCCGCCGCCCTGCGCATTGCCCTTCGGGGCTTTGCTGACGTCGACCTTTTCCTTTTGCAGGCGCTTGCGCTTGTGCTTGCCGCCGGCCACGAATCCCGACACGTCCATCGTGCCGAGTACCTGCGGCCCGGTAAGGGTCACGGTCTCCGGACGGAAGATGTTGTCTTTGGGAGCGGTCGGTTCCGGCGCGGGGGCCGGGGCTTCTGCGGGCTTGGCGTCCGGTTGCCCGGGAGCCTGCGCTGCGGGTGCCGGCGTGGCCGGTGCGGCGGGTTTCGCAGGTTCAGCGGGCGCAGCCTGGGCAGCCTGAGCAGCAGGCGCCGCATGCACCGGCGTTGCGGGTGCGGCGGGGCTTGCCGGTGTGGCAGGGGCTGCCTGTGACGGCCGGGCTTCCGGGGTTGCAGGCATGGCCGGTGCGGGTTGTGCGGCAGCCTTGGGCGCCTGGGCAGGTGCCGGTGCTGCGGGGGCCGCAGGATGCTGTGCGGCGGGTTTTTCCGCTTCCGCCTTCGGGGCGGGTGCCGGCGCAGCCTTGGGTTTGGGCGACAGGTCGATCTTGCCGAGGAACTTCGGCTGCTGGATTTCGTCCTTGACGCTGATTACGTTGCTTTTGATGACCACCTCTTTTTCCTCCTCGCGCTCCTGCTTCTTAGCTTCTTCGAGGGTGATGGTCGTCTGCTTCAGGGAGATACGCTCGCGGATCGACTCGCGTGCATTGCCTGCGGCGCGGTTCGCCCCGAACTCCTTCTCCAGAACGGCATAGGTCTCCGCGTCGACCAGCGTATTGGGCGACCCGTCGCTCTTGATGCCCTTCTTCTGCAGGAAGTCCGTGATGGTATTCAGTCCCACCTTGAACTCCTTTGCAACCTGAATGAGCCTTAATTTTCTTTCGTTACCCATATCTTGTGTTTTCCTTTCTTGCTTATGTTACTCTTCAAATTCGGCCTTCAGGATTTCGACGACCTTCTGTGCCTGTTCCAGCTCCAGGTCGGCACGCGCGGCGATCTCCTCTACGGGCAGCTCCAGCACGCTCTTGGCCGTGTCGCAGCCGACGTTCTTCAGGGCGTCGATGATCCATCCGTCGATCTCGTCGGCGAATTCGGTGAGGGCCACGTCCTCTTCTTCGACCTCGCGGTATACGTCGATGTCATACCCCGTGAGCATCTTCGAGAGGCGGATGTTCAGGCCGCCCTTGCCGATGGCCAGCGACACCTGGTCGGGCTTGAGGTAGACCGAAGCGGTCATCTTCTCCTCGTCGATGGTGATGCTCGAAATCTTGGCGGGGTTCAGCGCGCGCTGGATCATCAGCGACGGGTTGGCCGTGTAGTTCACCACGTCGATGTTCTCGTTGCGCAGCTCCTTGACGATCGAGTAGATGCGCGAACCCTTCATGCCGACGCATGCGCCTACCGGGTCGATACGCTCGTCGTACGACTCCACGGCGACTTTGGCGCGTTCGCCCGGGATGCGGACGATCTTCTTGATGGTGATCAGCCCGTCGAAGATCTCGGGAACCTCCTGTTCGAAGAGGCGTTCGAGGAACTGGTTGGCCGTGCGCGAAAGGATGATACGCGGCTGGTTATTGTTCATCTCGACCGACTTGACGATAGCCTTGATGGTGTCCCCCTTGCGGTAGAAGTCGTTGGGAATCTGCTCCGCCTTGGGCAGGATCAGCTCGTTCTCCTCGTCGTCGAGGATCAGCACCTCCTTTTTCCACACCTGGTAAACTTCGCCGGTGACAATCTCGCCGACCTTCTCCGAATATTTCTCGTAGAGGCTGGCCTTCTCCAGGTCGAGGATGCGCGATGCCAGGTTCTGGCGCAGCGACAACACGGCGCGACGGCCGAACGAGGCGAGTTTGATCTCGTCGGCATATTCGTCGCCGATCTCGTAGGTCGGGTCGATGGCCTTGACCTCCGACACGGCGATCTGCGTATTGGGATTCTCGACGGCGCCGTCCTCGACGACGGTGCGGTTACGCCAGATTTCCAGGTCGCCCTTCTCGGGGTTGATGATGACGTCGAAATTCTCGTCCGTCTCGTACTGTTTCTGCAGTGCGTGGCGGAAAACGTCCTCCAGCACACCGATCATCGTGCTCTTGTCGATGTTCTTCAGCTCTTTGAACTCGGCAAAGTTGCTGATAAGATTGAGATTGTCCATTGTGTCGTTTATCTTGTTTTCAGTTTATGCTTGTTTTTGCCTGCGGTTCCCCGCAGTTTGTCCGGGGTTGTCCGGCGCGAGTGCCTATTTGAAATCCAGCCACTCCCGCGCGGACTTGATTTCGCCGAACCCGTAGCGGCGCGTCACCGTCACCAGTTGCTTGCGTTTCCTGCCTTCGACGGCCTGCTTCTCCTCGTAGGAGAGGGTGATGCCCTGGTCATCGGCCGCGTCGAGTTTCGCCAGCACCTTGATGCCCGAGGTGAGCAGCACCTCGACCGTGTTGCCGACCAGCTTGTGGTACTGGCGCAGGCTTTTGAGCTCCGACCCGATGCCGGCCGAAGCCACCGTCAGCGAGAAATCCTCCTCGTCGCGATCCAATTCCTCCTCGATCGAGCGGCTGAGCCTGACGCAGGCGTCGATGGCCACCGAGGTGTCGCTGTCGATGAGCAGCTCGATGTCGTTGCCGGGCGTGCAGGTGCATCCCACGACGAACATGTCCGTCCCCTGCAGGTTGCGCTCCGCTGCCTCGATTATCTTTTTTGTGTCGATCATAGCTGAATACCGGTCGTGAATATGTATAAAATAAGGGGACTCCCCGTCCCCTTACCACTTGCTTTGTCTTTCGACATTGCAAATATAGTGAAAATTTCTAATATACCAATATTTATACGGAAATTTTACTCCTCTTTCGATACGCTTTCGTAGGGCTTGATGATGCCGCGCTTCGATTCGCGGATGAACCTCACCAGCTCGTCGCGCTCCTTGCTTTGGGGAACCTGCTTCTCGACCTCCTCGCACCCCGACATGTAGTTCAGGCCGCTCTGGAAGAGGATGCGGCAGGCGTCGTGGATCTCGCCGATGCGCTCGGGGGTGAAGCCGCGGCGCGAGAGTCCGATCTTGTTGATGCCCGCGAAGCGCATCGTGTCGTTGCGTACGATGACGAACGGAGGGGCGTCCTGCCCCAGCAGCGCCCCGCCCTGGATCATGGCGTGGTCGCCGATGCGCGTCCACTGGTGTATGGCGGCATGGCCGCCGATCACCACCCAGTCGCCGATCTCGACCTCGCCGGCCAGCGACACGCGGTTGGCGATGACGCAGTTGCTGCCCACCACGTCGTCGTGGGCGATGTGGACGTAGGCCATGAGCAGGTTGTGGTCGCCCACGACCGTCTTGCCGCGCGATGCCGTGCCGCGGCTGATGGTCACATACTCGCGGATGTCGTTGTAGTCGCCGATCTCGGCCGTCGTGACCTCGCCTGCGAATTTCAGATCCTGCGGCAGGCAGGAGACGGAGGCTGCGGTATGTATCCTGCATCCTTTGCCGATGCGCGCCCCGTCGTGGATCACGGCGCCGGGCCCGATCCAGCAGTCGTCGCCGATCACGACGTCGCCGGCGATATAGGCGAACGGTTCCACCGTAACATTGTTCCCGATTTTGGCGTCGGGATGGATGTATGCCAGATTGCTGATCATCGCTTACTTGTTGTTTTTGTTTTTAACGACCTGGGCCATCAGGACGGCTTCGCATGCGAGGGTTTCGCCTACGAAGGCCTTCGCCTCCACGACGGCCACGCCGCGGCGGATAGGCTCCATGAGGTGGATTTCGAACTGGAGCGTGTCTCCGGGGACGACCTTGCGCTTGAATTTCACGCCGTCGATCTTCATGAAATAGGTCGAGTAGTTCTCCGGGTCGGGCACGTCGCCCAGCACCAGGATGCCGCTGCACTGCGCCATCGCTTCGACGATCAGCACGCCCGGCATGACGGGCTCTTCGGGGAAATGCCCCACGAAGAAGGGTTCGTTCATCGTGACGTTCTTGATACCGGCCACGTCCGTCGCGTCGCGGTGGAAGATGCGGTCTACCAGCAGGAACGGCGGGCGGTGGGGCAGCATGTGGCGGATGTCGTTGATGTCGTGGAGCGGCGGCTTGCGGCAGTCGTACTGGAAACGGGGTTTCTCGCCGGCTTTGCGGATGGTGTGCTTGAGTTGCTTCATGAACTCGGTGTTGGCGAAATGCCCGGGGCGGGTGGCCCAGACGCGGCCCTTGATGCGGACGCCCAGCAGTGCAAAGTCGCCCAGCAGGTCGAGCAGCTTGTGGCGCGCCAGTTCGTTGTTGCAGCGCAGTTCGAGGTTATTGAGGTAGCCCGCCTTGATCTCGATGTCGGGCTTGTCGAAGATCTTTTTCAGGTGCTCCAGCTGGTCGGCCGGGACGGGGTTTTCGACCACGACGATGGCGTTGTCCAGGTCGCCGCCCTTGATGAGGTTCATTTTGATGAGCGGCTCCAGTTCGTGCAGGAAGACGAATGTGCGGCAGGGCGAGATTTTCTCGGCGTAGTTGTCGCCCGGGTTGAAAGTGGCGTACTGGTTGCCGATGACCTTCGAGTTGTAGTCCACGTGTACCGAGACGGAAAACTCGTCGTCGGGGTAGAGGATGATGGCCACGCCCTTCTCGGGGATCGTGTAGACCATCTTTTCGGTCACGTGGTAGAATTTGCGTTCGGCGTCCTGGTCGGCGACGCCCGCTTCGGTGATGGCCTTGGCATAGGCGCAGGCCGAACCGTCCATGATGGGGGTCTCGGGGGCGTCGATGTCGATGACGGCGTTGTCCACGCCCAGCGTCCAGAGCGCCGACATGATGTGTTCGATGGTGCTTACGCGGTGGCCGCCCGATTCGATGGTCGTGCCGCGCGAAGTGTCTACGACGTAGTCGCAGAGTGCGGGGATTATGGGTTGCCCTTCGATGTCGGTGCGGCGGAATACGATCCCCGTGTCGACTTCGGCGGGATTGACGGTCATGGTTACCTTGACGCCCGTATGGAGGCCCTTGCCGGAGAATGAGATCGGGGCCTTCAGCGTTTGTTGTTTTGTTGACATAAGCAGTGTTTCCGATTATTTACGCGCAAAGATAAAAATTTTTTCTTAATAAAAAGTACGTATGCGGTTATTATAAAAAGTAAGGGTTTATAGCGACATCGCCGCGGGCGGGGGTGGATATTTCGGAAAAAAACAGTATTTTTGTGCGGAAAAAACAGGAAACACGCCATGCCGACGCCGGAACCGGAAAAACGAGTCAAACGCCCCCGCCTGCGCCTGCCTTTCGAGAAACGGAAGCAGGATGCCGGTTCGTGGACGTACGACCACCGCATCGGGTTGTGCGTGACGCTCATCGCTTACCTGGTGCTGATGATCGCCTTCGTTTCGTCGAAGATCGTCGTCGGCCGCAAGCCCCATACCCAGGGGATGTATATCGACCTGCAGACGCTGGCCGAGCTGGAACAGGAGCGCGACAGGCTGGAACGGCTGGCGCGCGAACGGCAGGAGAAAGACCCGATCGACTGGCGGAGCATCCAGAACCAGGTTTCGAACGAAAACGCGCTGAACGAAAAGCTCAGGGACGACCGCGGTACCAATGCCGCGGCGCTCAACGATGCCGCAGCTGCGGCCGAGGAGCGCATGCGTGCCAACCGCGAGGCTTACGAACAGGGGCTCGCCGAGGAGCGCGCCATCCGCCAGCGCCGCGGTGCCGGGGAGGATTCCGAGCACCAGGATCGCAAGGTCAAGGGGCGCGTCACGGTCTCCTTTTCGCTGACCGATCCGGTGCGGACGTCCCGCTACCTGGCCGTCCCGGCCTACAAATGCGAAGGCGGCGGCGAAGTGGTGGTCGAGATTACGGTCAACCGTGCGGGCGACGTGACGAACGCCCGGGTGGTCGAAGGCGGGGACGAGTGCATGCGCTCTTCGGCGCTCGGTTCGGCCCGCAGATCGCGTTTCAACATCGACGACTCCGCCCCGGCACGCCAGCAAGGGACGATTACGTATATTTTTATCCCCCAATAAGTTCTTTTTGCCCCGCAGAGGCGTGATGTTTGCCGGATTTTTTTTATCTTTGTTGCCGATCGAAATTCAGGCATGCGTAAAATCGCGATCATACTGTCGGGCTTGCTGTGTTGCCTGTTCTACGAAACGGGCAGCAGGGGGATTCCTGCGTCCGTTGCGGAGCATGCCGCCGTCACGATTTCGGTCGACCGCGCTTCCCACGACCAATGGCGTTGCGAGCGCGAGTACAATGCCGACCTGAATTTACCCCGCGTGGCGGGGGAAGTATCTCCTGCCCCAGTCGTGCCCGTTTCCCAGCGCGGCGGATCCGGAACCGGCCAGAACGCCGACCGTTTTGCGGCGAACCGGTTCGAGGCGGGTGTCGTGAAAGTAACCTCGGAATTCAAATCTTCTGACCTGTCCGTCGGCCTGCATGCCGTAGACTACTACGTCTACCGGCTGCGCCGGCTCATTATTTAGCGTGTTGTATTTTACCGGTTTACAAAGGAAATACAAACGATTAATAATGAAAAAGATATGGATAGGAATAAAATTTGCGAGGCGATGTACGCCTTGCCCGGGGGCGTTGTGGTAAAACGCCGCAAGTCCCAGTTGCGCGCTGCCGTGCTGTTCATCGCCGGCGTTGCGTTGGTGGTAGTGAACAACATGTACGGGGCGGAGCTCACGAACAACATGCGTTCGGCGATCGTTTTCATCGGCGGGCTGCTGATCCTCTCGGGGATGGTCATGGCTGCGATCCAGCTCTTCGGCTCGGGGGGCGTGCCCTTCCACAAGGACAAGCATTGCTACCTCGTTTTCGAGGAGCTCTACTTCGACCGGGGCGTCCGTGCCGATGTGGTGCAGTCGGTGGAGAACGGCGCCGTAGACCGGCTGCTCGGCCTGGCACGCGCGAATGTCCCGGCGCTCACGGTGGCCCTCTACCGTACGCCCGACAACAGTTTTGCAGCCATGCAGGCGTTCGAGTACGCCGACCTGGAGTACAAGCCGCTGACCAGGCTGAACATAGTAGATAAAGCATAACGTAACATAAACGGAGAAGAATGATAGACATCAGTGGTGAAAATGTAGTATTGGTAGGCGCATTGCTGCTCTTCGTGGCGGTGATGGCCGGTAAGGTCGCGTATCGTTTCGGGGCCCCCGCGCTGTTGCTGTTCCTCGGGGTGGGCATGTTGTTCGGTTTGAATTTCATCTCGTACCGTTCGGTCGAGATGACCCAGTTCGTGGGGATGATCGCCTTGTGTATTATCCTCTTCACGGGCGGTATGGACACGAAGTTCTCGGAGATAAAACCCATCATCGGCCCGGGCGTCGTACTGGCTACGGTCGGCGTGGTCATGACGGCGTTCGTGCTGGCCGGTTTCGTGTGGCTGGTGGCTCCGTGGCTGGGGATCGAAATACCGTTCGCGCTGGCACTGCTGCTGGCCTCCACGATGTCCTCGACCGACTCGGCGTCGGTTTTCTCCATCCTGCGAAGCAAGAAACAAGGGCTCAAGCAAAACCTGCGCCCGCTGCTGGAGCTGGAGAGCGGTTAGAACGACCCGAACGCATACACGATGGCGGTTCGAACGACCCGATGGCATACATGATGACCATCCTGCTCATCAGTGTCGTGTCGAATACCTCGTCCGGCGTCGGCCTGGGCATGAGCGTAGTCTTTTTCGTGGTGCAGATGGTCGTGGGCGCCCTGTCCGGGTACCTGATCGGGCGGTTGGCCGTATGGACGATCAACCGCATCAACCTGGTCAACCATTCGCTCTACTCGGTGCTCCTGCTCGCATTCATCTTCTTCTCGTTCGCCTTCACCGACCTGATCAAGGGCAACGGCTACCTGGCCGTCTACCTTTCGGGTCTGGTTATCGGTAACCACAAGCTCCAGCAGAAACGGCCGCTGACAGTTTTCTTCGACGGGTTCACGTGGCTCATGCAGATCGTGATGTTCCTCACGCTGGGCCTGTTCGTGAACAGCAACGAACTGCTCGAACCCCGGGTGCTGATCCTCGGCGGGCTGGTCGGGGCGTTCATGATCCTTGTGGCGCGTCCGCTGACGGTCTTCGCTTGCCTGCTCCCGTTCCGCAAGTTTACGACCAAGGCACGGCTTTACGTGTCGTGGGTCGGGTTGCGCGGCGCCGTGCCTATCCTCTTCGCCATCTATCCGCTGATGGCGCATGTGGAGAATGCCGGGCTGCTGTTCAACGTGGTTTTCCTGGGGACGATCATTTCGCTGCTGGTGCAGGGCACTACGGTGAGCGGCATGGCCAACCTGCTGGGGCTGGCCTATGAGGAGCGCGAGTCGGCCTTCAGCGTCGACATGCACCAGGACATGAAGTCGGCGCTTACGGAGGTCGAGGTCAACGAGACGATGCTCGAAAGCGGGCATACGCTCAAGGACATCACCCTCCCCGAGAATACGCTGGTGATGATGGTCTGCCGCGACGGCGAGTATTTCGTGCCGCAGGGTAAGACGGAACTCAAGCTGGGCGACAAGCTGCTGGTCATTTCCGACCGCAGCGAGGAGCTGGCAACCACCTATAAGGACATGGGCATCGACGATGTCATGAAGTTAGGGTAGGCTTCCCGCGGAGGAGGTTCCCTGTTCCGTCGGGAATTCAGGATCCGTTCCGCAAATCCCTTTCAGAGGGACAGATATGTCCGGTATCCGGTGACTTGGAGCCTGCCGGACAGAGGCAGATCCCGGCGATTCGCTCGCCGGGATTTTGTTTCGCTTTGCCGGACGAAAAGCCGGACGGCGATTTGCACCGTCCGGGATTTTTTCCTATATTCGATGTGCCGTATCGGAGGGTGCCCCGATCTCCGTATCTCTATGAAAACCGAACGAATGAAAATAGGGCTGTTTGCCGCGCAGCTCGTCTTGCCCGCCGTGCCGGGCCTTTATGTCATCCTGTTCCGTCCCGGGGTGTCGCTGCTTACGCCCCGGATGCTTATTCCCTCCATGCTGTGCATCAACCTGCTGGCTCTCCTCTTGGGGTGGCGCAGGCTCGGATGGTCGCGCAACGAACGGTTCGATGCGGCCATGCTGCTGGTGATGTTCGCCCTGTTTCCCTGGCTGGAATACCAGGTACTGCCCGTCGGGGCGTTCGAGGGGAATTTGTGGGCGCAGGTCGGGTGTTACTGCGCGGGACAGGCGATCGGGTATGTCTCGGTCGTGCTGGCGCCTGACTGGTTGGGAAGGCTCAGACAGCGGCGTTATGAAGAGCGGGTCTTGTCGGGGCGGGAAAAGTTCCGATCCCGCAAGGAGGTGCTGGAACAGCGGGCCGAAGCGCAGGAGGCGCAGCGCAGGGCGAAAGAGTTGCGCAGGGCGAAGAAATAAAAACATCCCGGACATTCGTAGTTCGGGATGTTTGTTTTCGGGGCGTATGCCGGAGCCGTTTCCCCGGCTGTCAATCTGCCAATTCATCGGTTTGTCCGTCCGTCAACTCATCAGTCCGCCGGCCCGCCAGTCCTTCGGTCTGCCAGTTTGCCCGCCCGTCAGCCCATTGGTTCGTCTGTCTGTCTGTCTGTCTGTCTGTCTGTCCGCCGGCTCATTAGTCTGTAAGCTCGTCAGCCCGTCAGGCCGCTGCTCCGCCCGCAGGGAGGGCGGAATCGCGGCCTGCTGCCGTTTTACAGGGAGCGCCGGATGTTGAGCATCCAGGGGTTCTCGATGTTGCGGATGCCTTTCTGGGAGATCAGCTGCGCCAGCGTCAGCCCCATCTGGCGGAAGTCGGTCGAGAGGGTGGTGATCCCGCCCGCGAGGATCTCCTTGAGCGGCGTGTCGTTGTACGAAATGATGCCGAATTCGCGGCCGGGCGTCATCTGCTGCCGCTCGGCCTGCTTGAGCAGCGTCACCAGGTCGCGGTCGCTGACGAGGATGAACAGGTCGCCTTCGCGGATTTCGCGGTCGCGGATCGAGGCGAGGTATTCGTGCCCGAACCCGTGTTCCGCACAGAAGCGCACCAGTCCGTCGTAGCGCTCCTGCGGCTCCTTTTTTTCGTGCTGCACCATCAGCAGCCGTTCGTATTTGCGGATATGCCGCAGCCCGTGGCAGAGCGCCTCGTAGGTGTCCTTTTCGAAGTTTTGCGCCACGGACGAATACCTGCCCAGCAGTTCGGGGTGGAAGTGGTCGAGCAGGAACACCCGCCCCGAGAGGCTTTCGAGCAGCGGCCCGATGCCGGTGAACTTGCCCGGCATGATGATATAGGTGGTGTATTTGCCGTTGGCGTCGGTCACCAGCGCGTCGAAGACCCTGCGGTTGTAGTTGTGGAAATAGAGGTCTACGCTTACGCCTTTGCCGACGTGCTCCATGAACGAGTTGTAGAGGTCTTCCTTGAATTCGTTGAATTCGTTGAAGAGCAGGAAAATATTCTGTTCCGAGGGGATTCGCGCCGAGGCGATGTAGTAGCCCACGCCGGGCGTCGAGGCGATGATGCCGCGCGATTTGAGTTCGCTCAGCCCGGCGAAGACCGTGTCGCGCGAGAGGTGGTAATTCTCGCGGAATTCGTTGATCGAGGGTATCCAGTCCCCCTTCTGGAGCTTCCCTTCGGCGATGCCGTCGATGACGAAGTTGACGACCTGTTTGTATTTCGATTCGTTGTTTTTCATGGCTTTGCACACGCAATGTCGTGCAAATATACGTAAAATCGGGTAATATCGGTACGAACCGGTACGAAAAATAAAAAAAAATCATACCAGTTCGTACCAGTATGACGAAATTTTATTTATATTTGCCCAAAAGATCACACAGCGCAATGGAGAAAGGGATCGTTTTCAGCATCGAGGAGTTCGCCATACACGACGGGCCGGGTATCCGCACCACCGTTTTCCTGAAAGGGTGCCCGCTTCGCTGTGCCTGGTGCCACAATCCCGAGGGCATTTCCCCCGAGCCGCAGTATATGGATCGCCGCGACGGCCGCACGATGTGCGGGTACGCGATCTGCTCGGGGGAGCTGGCCGGCAAACTGCTGCGCAACAAGGCGGTATATGCCATGAACCGCGGCGGTGTGACGCTCACGGGCGGCGAGCCGCTTCTGCAGGCCGCATTTGCGGCAGAGGTGCTTGCCGCGTTGCAGGCCGCGGGGGTGCATACGGCCGTCGAGACGAGCGGCTATGCCGCGCCGGATGTTTTCCGCCGGGTGGCGGGGCACGCCGATCTGGTGCTGTTCGACGTGAAACACGCCGACCCGGTGCAGCACCGCCGCTGGACGGGGGTGGACAATGCCCCCATCCTGCGCAATCTGGCATGGCTGTGCACTTCGGGCCGGCCGTTCGTCGTCCGCATCCCGCTGATCCCCGGGGTGAACGATACGCGGGAGAACATGTTGCAGACCTGCCTGCTGATTAAGGATGCCCCGGGGCTGGAGCGGGTCGAGATCCTGCGCTACCACAAGACCGCCGGGGCGAAGTACGCCATGATCGGCCGGACGTATGCCCCCGGTTTCGATACCGGGGCGGAGCCCCGTGTCCACGACGTTTTCAGCGACTACAATCTTAAAACACTCATACAATGAATCCCAGAATCGAAAACCTGCGCGGCTATATCCTCCGCAAAGAGCACCATGTCCTGCGCCGTACCCCGGCCCGGCTCGGGCTGGACAACCTCAATATCGGGTTTGCAGCGGCCGGAATGCCGCCCGTGAGGCGCTCGGCGGAGATGCTCGCCGCCCTGATGCGTGCCGAACAGCCCGTGATCCTGCCGGGCGAGAAGATCGTATTCACCCGCACCGTTACCGAAGTGCCCGAAATCTTCACCCCGCAGGAGTGGGACGGGATCAAGGCGTCGCACTACATCCACGAGCGCGGGACGGTCTGCAACATATCGCCCGACTACGAAACCACCATCCGCCTTGGGCTCGATGCCCGGAAGGCCGAAATCGCTTCCCGCCTGGCGGACGATTCGCTCGACCAGGAACAGCGTATCTTCCTGGGGTCGGTGGCGCTCTGCATCGAGGCCGTGCAGGAGCTTACGGGGCGTTACGCCGCCCATGCCCGCGAGGCGGGGCAGACGGATACGGCCCAAGTGCTCGAGGCCGTGCGTACGCGCGGCGCCCGGTCGCTGCGCGAGGCGCTGCAACTGCTGCGCATCCTCCATTTCGCGATCTGGGAGGCCGGCAATTACCACAATACGCTGGGGCGTTTCGACCAGTACATGTACCCCTATTTCCGCCATGACATCGACAGCGGCGTGCTGACCGAGGAGGAGGCGTTCGACCTGGTGGAAGAGTTCTTCCTCGCATGCAACAAGGACAGCGACCTCTATCCCGGTATGCAGCAGGGCGACAACGGCCAGAGCATGGTACTGGGCGGCCGCGCCGCAAACGGCGACTACCTTTTCAACCGCCTCTCGGAGATGTGCCTGCGGGCCAGCTGCGAACTGGAGCTGATCGACCCCAAGATCAACATCCGCGTCGACGCGGATACGCCCGACGAAATCTTCTTCCTGGGGTCGCAGCTCACCCGCAAGGGGCTGGGATTCCCGCAGTACAGCAACGACGACGTGATCGTCCCGGGGCTCATGAAGAAAGGGTACTCGGAGCAGGACGCCCGCAATTATGTCGTGGCCGCCTGCTGGGAGTTCATCATCCCCAACCATGCGATGGACATCCCCAACATCGACGCCGTGTCGCTCATCGGCTGCGTGCGCGAGGTGTTGCCCGAATTGGCGGCATGTCCCGACTACGCGGCGTTTTACGGCCTGGTCGAGCGGAAGATCGCCCAAAAGGCCGACGCCGTCTGCCGCAAGCACCGCAACCTCTACATCGTCCCCGCACCGATGATGTCGCTGTTGATGGACGGCACCATAGAACGGGCGCAGGACATTTCGCTCGGCTCGCGCTACAACAACTACGGCCTGCACGGCACGGGCATTGCCACGGCGGCCGACTCGCTGGCGGCGCTGCGCAAATTTTACTTCGAGGAGCGCCGTTTCGACGCCCCGACGCTGCTCTCGGCGCTGGAGGACGACTTCCGCGGCGCACCCGAATTACAACGCCTGCTGCGGCGGGAGGCTCCCAAGATGGGGCAGGACGACGACTATGCCGACTCCATCGCCTGCGACCTGCTCGCTTCGTTCGCACGTGCGCTCGAAGGGCGCCGCAACGAGCGGGGCGGCATCTACCGCGCCGGCACCGGTACGGCCATGTACTATGTTTTCCATGCCGCAGGCCTCGGTGCCACGCCCGACGGCCGCAGTGCCGGGGAGATGATCCCCGCCAACTATTCGCCGAGCCTGTTCATCGACCAGCGCGGGCCCGTATCGGTCATCAAATCCTTCACCAAACCGCGTCTGGAGGATGTGGTCAACGGCGGGCCGCTGACCCTCGAGTTCGACCAGTCGGTCTTCAACAACGAGGAGAGCGTCCGCAAACTGGGCATGCTCGTCAAGACCTACATCGCCCTGGGCGGCCACCAGTTGCAGCTCAATACCGTCAGCCGCGAAAAGCTGCTCGACGCCAAGGTGCATCCCGAGCGGCACCGCAACCTGATCGTGCGCGTCTGGGGCTGGAGCGGCTATTTCGTCGAACTGGACGAATGTTACCAGAACCATGTGATCAACCGGATCGAATTCGGCCTCTGAACCGGCGTGAACCGAAACTGAAAACCAACTAATCCGACCTGATATGAAAACATCCGTTAAAGGCTTCATGTTTTATGTCGCCTTCGTCGCTTCGCTCGGCGGCCTTTTGTTCGGCTTCGACACGGCCGTGATCTCCGGTGCCGAAAAGGCGATCCAGGGGATCTATGCGCTCTCGGACTTCGCGCACGGCTTCACGATCGCCACGGCGCTTATCGGCACCATCGTCGGCGCCCTGGTCTGCGGCGGCCCAGCCGAACGCTACGGGCGCCTGCGCTCGCTGAAAGTGATCGCGTGGCTCTACCTGATCTCGGCCGTGGGCAGTGCCGTGATCGTCAACTGGTATTCGTTCATGTTCTTCCGCTTTGTGGGCGGGTTGGCCGTCGGTGCCTCGTCGGTCGTGGGGCCGATGTATATCGCCGAGATCTCCCCGTCGCACTGGCGCGGGCGTTTCGTGGCCTTCTTCCAGTTCAACATCGTGCTGGGTATCGTCATCGCCTACCTGACCAATTACTGGATCGTGGGGATTCCCCACGACTGGCAGTGGATGCTGGGCATCGAGGCCGTCCCGGCACTGGCCTTCGGCCTGTTGCTGATGACCGTGCCCGAAAGCCCCCGCTGGCTGCTTATCCGCAGCCGTGACGCCGAGGCGCGCCGTGTACTCGAACGCACCACGCGCGAGAATGTCGAAGCCGAAATGGCCGAGATCCGCGCCTCGCTCGCCGGGGCGGGCGATACGGGCGAGCGGCTTTTCCGGAAAAAATATTTCATCCCCATCCTGTTGGCGTTCCTCATCTCGACGTTCAACCAGCTCACGGGGATCAACGCCATCCTCTACTATGCGCCGCGCCTGTTCGAGATGTCGGGCGTCTTCCGCGAGGGGGCGATGATGCAGTCGATCGTGATCGGCATCACCAACCTCACGTTCACCATGCTGGGCATGTTCCTCATCGACAAGGTGGGGCGGAAGAAGCTCATCGGCGTAGGTGCCGTGGGGATGTTCGTCTCGCTGGTGCTCGTGGCGCGCGGGTTCTGGCTCGAACGCTTCGAAGGTTACTACATGCTTGTCTGCCTGATGGGCTACATCGCCTTCTTCGCCGTGTCGCTGGGCGCTACGATCTGGGTGGTCATTTCCGAGGTCTTCCCCAATTCGGTGCGTGCCAAGGGGCAGGTGCTGGGCAGCATGACCCACTGGGTGTGGTCGGCGCTGCTGTCGTGGTTCTTCCCCGTCTTCCTTTCGGTCGGCGGCACCTATATCTTCGGATTTTTCGCGCTTATTGCTCTCGGCAGCCTTATCTTTGCGATAAAGCTCCCCGAGACCAAGGACAAATCGCTCGAACAGATACAGAAAGAACTGGTAAAATAAAAACCCGGACATATGAACCGTTCCCTGAAAAAAATTCCCCTCGCGGCCTTGTGTGCCGCCATGGCCGCCGCCTGTGCGGGCGGTGCAACGGACGCCACGATCACGGTCGATGCGTCGAAAGTCGAGGGCAGCGTCACCCCCTGGCTTTACGGGGCCTGCATCGAAGACGTCAACCACGAGATTTACGGAGGCCTTTACGACCAGCGGATCTTCGGCGAGAGTTTCGAGGAGCCCGTGCCCAACCCCCTTTTCGATGACTGCTCGGCCTACGAAGGGGAGTGGCAGG